>JBEIKS010000030.1:0-14232 GCA_040379625.1 Burkholderiaceae bacterium | reverse complement strand
GCGCAGGCTTTCAACATCGCTGTAGGTCAGCAGGCTGGCCAGGCCGTAGGCGCCGTCTATGTCCTTGGGCGTCAGCGTGCGCTTGGGCAAACGCAGCGTCAGCGGATCCAACACCGAAGGCAACTTGGGCAGGCGGTCAAACGCTTCCAGGTCTTCATTGCTCTTGGCACCATCCCCGGCCTTCGCGGGCTTTGCAAAGTAATGGCTGACCTTGGCGCGCCAACCTTCAGGTTCTGCGTAGGGGTCGCGGTTACTCAGGTCAGATTCCGGCACCTTGATGACTTTGCTGCCCATGCCCTTTGACTGCAGTTCGCGCAATTGGCTGGCCATCGGCAAGGTGTCATTGAAGCCGCCCGGTTCCGCGCTGTAGGCCACTGCGGTTTTCAACATCTGGCGTCGGCACTGGTTGCCCGAATCGCCTTCACCGCAGGCATCAAGCCACAACTTTTGCGTTGCGGCAAAAAAATTACCGATGTCTGTCAGTTCATCAAGGCGCTCCGGCACATCAAGCCCGACCTTCACCGGAAAGCCCAAGTAGCTAGCCGGGTTCAAACCTGCCGCTTTGCGTGCCGCAGCAATGGCCTCCGCCGTTTTTTCGGAGGCATTGGTTTCAGCCCACGGACGTTGGGAAAAAATAGGGGCGCCGCCCTGATGGCAGGTGGTACACACCTGACGCTTTGCATACACCAGCTTTCTAGCGCCAGTTTCAGAATAGTCCTGAACCAGTTGGAACTCGAAACGCCCGGCGGCTTCGTTGTAACTCAGTACCTCAATTTCATTGGCATTTTCAACAAAGCCCAGAAACAGTTGGCCCCGCGTATTCAACCCCAAGGTAGATTTGCTGTTGAGCGACTGAAAATCGGCGGCCATGACAATGCGCGGATGGCTTTCATTGGCCTGCGCTTTCAAAAGAGAACGGCCCTGCGGCAACATCACCACCACAGGCGCCTGCGCTGACGGATCGAGTTTTGCAATCGCCTCCACCAGCTTTTCAAAAGGGTAAGGCACACCGTTGGCCTGAGAGACCACATGGTCAAAAAGGGAACGGGTACCTTCGGGGGGTAAATCTTCGGAAGAAATCAGACGCGTTGAAATCGCGTCCGGGTCTGTCACGCCTTTAACAACAGACAAGGCTGTGACAGACGGACCTGCCGGGGTGATCAAGGCGTTAGCGCCCCAAATGCCTGAGACTGCAAATACACTGGCGACTATCCAACGTTTGATCATACCCACACCACTACAGTTATAAAATCACATCAATTTCAAAAACTCGCGCAAGGCGCGCTTCTCTTCTGACGACAAAGACACACCAAACTGGTGCCCCTTGTTTTCCACTTGGTCATCACATTTCATGAACAAAGGCATGTGAGGATTCATGGAAGTGAAGTTGGCAATCGGGGTACCCGCACTGACCGGTATCTTCAAGAAACCCTGCATGTCTTCCTGAGGCGTGATCTTGATGTCCACGGAAGTCACGCTGACTTTGGGTGAGCGTGAAGGTTTGGACTTCGGATCGTCGCTGGTCATCAGTTCGTCATACGCCTGTTCAAAGGCCTTGACCCGTGAAGCCACCTTCGTGTCTGGCGTACCGTCTTTGAGTATCGGCATTTCTCCAATTGCATTGTTGTGCAGGAAAGGGGAAGTTGCCCACACAGACAGCAAGGAGATGTTGCGATAGTAGCCGGGGCCACCCTCGATTTTCTTCTCGCCCACCTTCAGGCCGCCCAACAAAGGAACCATGCGCGCCAAAGTGCGGGGTACGCTACCAGGCGATGCACGCTCTTTGAAGGTCTCGGAGGAGAACTCTTCCCAGATGTGGCCTGTGCTGTGGTTGTCGTGCAGCGCACGGCACATGTTGGTACCAATGATGTTCAACGGCGTTGGCTCATCATTGCCCAACCAGTCCTGACCGTATATGCCCTTCTCAACAAACTGCTTCGGACGCATGCGACCCAAGGTGTCTTTCTTCAAGAAACGGCTGGCAAAATCCGGTGCGGCGCGTTGTGCGTCGGTGAATTCATGTTGCCAGTATTCTTCGCTGCCAAACACGTGCCCTTCATAGAATTTCTCCAGCGCGGCCTTGTCGCGGCGAACATTTTCAGGCGCCACCTTTGATGAATGGCAACTTGCACATTCGCGGGTAAATACCTTGCGACCCAGCGGCACTTTATCGAGTTCAACAAAGTCTTTGCCGGTCTTGCCGTCAGCGTCCTTGGCTTTCATCAGGTAGGTAGGGCCACCTGTGACCAAGAAAGCAGCCAAATCCTGCATTTTTGCGTCTGCATAATTCCATGGCTCGCAATCGCGTGCGCACTGGGCAATGCTGAACGGTTTTTGCTTGGATTTTTCACCGAAGAAAACGCCCGGTTTCGGGAAATTCGGGGTCCAGCATTCTTCCGTACACATACCGATATTCACATACACACGGATCAGTGCAAGGTGGTCACCCACAGAATCTTCACCGCCTTTGAGAACGTGTTGGGTCAAGCCCTCTTTTTTCTCGCCGGTGACCGGATCTTTCATCATGTGCTTGAACACGCGACGGTTGTGGAAGTCCATGATGTTGTTCTGCGTGCCAGGGTTGTTCTGGAAGTCATTGCCCACCAAGGAGGTGTCAATGGTTCCGGGACGGCCTGCGGCCAGTACCTGACGAATCGGCGAATCTTTGGGCGTACCCTGGAAAAATGCCAATGGCTGAACAATGTGCTGGTTGCCGATGGTGCCGGAGAGGTTTTCCCACTTCGGATTGTTCGGGTCGGCAGGCGGACGTGTCGGATCGAAACCCACGTGGCACTGAACGCAAGGGTGTCCCACCACAAAACGCATGTTCTTCTTCAACTCATCTTCGCGGAACGCAGACGTTTTTGGATCAAAAATAACCTTGCCAGATTCATCCTTGACCGGATCGGCGTAGTACTTCCTGTAACCCAGAACACCAGAGCTGTGCGGGTCAGGGCATTTGTCCCACCAGTAGGTGGATGCATCGCCTTCAGTGCAATCTGGGTCGTTGATCAGACCGTATTTGGTGAAGCGGTTTTTACGCTCACGGGTGTCCAGCCAGGGGTACCACATGTTTTCCAAACCACCGGCAGAACGCGAGAAGTGCATGTAAATTTCGTCTTGGTTGCCGAAAGTGCCTTTGAACCAGACATCGCGGCCGCGGCGAACCTGTTCGCGCAGCGCTATTGCCTTGGCGGGGTCTTTGGCTTCAACATCCTTGAACAAGGTGTTCACATAGCGGCAAGACTCAGCGTCATAACCCGTGGGTTGCGGTTTGTCGCAAGCAGGCGGGGCAGCTTGGGGAATGGGTTCGTATTTCCAGGTGATGGGGCCTTGAAACTCGTGTTTGGCGGGGCTGGTGCCTTTGTCCCACACTTTGCGTGCAGCCAGCGTGGCGTAAAAATTCGCGTTGTACCATTCGCGGTTCGCATTAAGTTGAGGCGTTCCCTTGTAGGTACCCAGGGGCAAAATACCCCGTGAATCGAGGTCTTCAAGCGCAACGGAACGCAAGGTGTGTCCGTACTCGTCTTTGGGCACAGCATAGGCACCGGGTTTCGGCCAGTAGTCTTTCTCAACCTCAACCAAACCGGTTTTCTTTTCAATCAACCCTTGAGCGGTCGCCTGGGCTGACGGCGCACCTTCATAGACAAAATAGCCCAAAACAGCGGCAGAGCTTAAAAGCACTCCGCCCAGCATTGCACGCTTGCGCATTGCATCTCCTTTTTTTTATTGTTGGTAAAACGTAAATTAACCGACGAAGTTTAGGGGATATGCAAGCCACCTACAAGACAGTGATTAATCAAAAAATCACTGTTAGAGCAAAGACTTAAAACGTTTGTAAACTTGATGAACACTGCCATTGGAGAATGTTACAAAGAAATGCGCATCAGTAAATTACTGACCATGGGGTTGTTAAAAACTCCCGCAATCAATACCGCCACACCGCCAATTTCCGCCGCCACCAAAGACCCCATAAAAAGCCCCAACAAGGCTCTCGGCATTGCAAACGGACCCATGCGGTGCGGCCGCTTCAGTTGGTTGTCAGGCCCGTTCAAGGCCCCTTGCAGTACATAGGACCCCACCGCCAGATAAAAGTAGGCAATAGGAAAAATGACAGCATAAAAGTTCGCAGTTTCAGACAACACACTGAAACCGGCCAAAGCCGCCAGCACCAAACAAGCGAAGCTGTAGAGCAGAGATGCACGGTGCGCAATGTCCACATAGGGGTGGGCCAAGCCATTTTCTGAGCGCCACATCTGAAAAAATTTCCAGGTGCCTGTCAGCAAACCCACCATCAACATGACACCAGCGGCCAGAACGCAGAAAAAAACGACTGGCGAGACCACAAAAGTATCAGCCATTTTTGTGCCACCTTGGAATGACCTGTCCGGTCGGGCCGGCACTCACACCGGATTCACAGTGGGTGAGTTGGTCATCAAAGAAAAAGTCGGGCTCGAAAGATTTCAGGAACGGACCTTTTTCCAGCCCCCCCAGAAACATGGCCTCGTCCACGGAAATATTCCAGCTCATCAAGGTACGGATGGCACGTTCATGGGCAGGGGCACTGCGGGCTGTCACCAGCGCCGTGCGAATGCGCACCGGCATGTTCACGCTGGAACTCTGCAATTGATGCAGCGCCTCAAGCAAGGGCTTCAAAGGCCCGTCGCCCAAGGGCTGCAAAGCTTTGCTGGCTTCATGGGACTGAAAAGCATCCAGACCATCGTTTTGAAAAACACGCTCTGCTTCATCACTGAACAGCACCGCATCACCATCAAAGGCAATGCGCAGTTCGTTGGGATGGCGAACGGCATCCATGACAGAGTGGTTGAAAACACGGGCAGCCGGAAAATTGTGCGCCAGCGCCTTGTTAACATCCGATTCGTTGGCCGACAAGAACAAATGCGCACCCAGCGGTTTCAAGTAACCATAAGGGGGCGCTCCGTTGGTGAACACACCCCGCGTCAGGTTCAATTCAAGTGCCACCGCCGAGCGGAACACCCGAAGACCGGAGACGGGGTCGTTGCGCGACAGAATCACCACTTCAACCCGGTGTTCGCCATCGCTGTTGAACGCCAGCAACTTTTTAACCAAGGGGTAGGCCACGCCGGGGCCGGCGGGTGTCTCAAGCCGGTCCAACTGCAAGGCCATGTACCCTTTGTCGTCACCCTCTTCAAACACCTTGTTCTCTTCCTCAAAATTGAACAAGGCGCGTGAAGACAGCGCAACCACCAACTTACCATTGAGCGAATACGGCAATTATTGTCCTTTTGTTGTTTTTGAACGCGCCTTCGCGCTCACCTTCTCGGCCACGGAGGTGGCCGCAGCTGTGGCTGTTGCCGCCGTCTGAGTGGCTGCAGTTTTTGCTTTCCTGACGGTTTTCTTGACCGCACCAGCCGGATCCGTACCCGCATCCTTCAAGGACTCTGTCAGCTTGCTGACCGCCTGCACCGCCAAACCGCCGGCCTGCTCAATGGCGGCCGCCACCATTTGACCGCCCTGCTCAACGAGCTTTTGCGCATCTTCCGAAGCCTTGTTGACCCGCGCCATGTTGCCTGCTTGTGCAGCCTTGCCCAATTCCTTGGCCTTGGATTTCACCATCTTGGCCACCAACTGCACGGAACTCTCGATTTCGGTTCTGGCCATCTGCGCCGCACCCTTAACCTGCTGCAACTTGCCCTCAACCAGTAAATCTTCACGGCCAATCGCTTCACCGATTCTGGCCTTGACGCCACCGGCCAATAAATTGGCGCGGCCTTTGATTTTTTCCTTCATGGGGGTCTCCTGTGTGTTGTGTTTGCAGTGTAGTTGAGGTGGCACACAGAAGGAAGAAGAGAAGTGCTTTTTAACAGAGCTGAATTTTTACAAGCAGCGCTTGCGGTCGGTGGTGGCGGTCAAGCCTTGAAAATCAGCTTCAGGGCCGGATGTTGCAGACTGCGTGGATGGGCAAATGCAAAAAACTCCTCCTGCACACCCACAGCGTCGCCCAGACACACCAGCGTGGCATCGCGGGCGATGTCCTCCACCTGCCGCGAGGGCATGGCAAACAAACCCATGCCAGCCCTGCCGAAGGTCTCCAACAAAGCGAGGTCTTCAAATTCCCCCACCACATTGAGCTCAATGCCCAGCGTTTCCATCCAGTGCTCCAGCTTCGGGCGCAGCGCATTGCCGCGCGCCGGCATTAAAAACGGCGCCCGGTTAAGGCTGTGAGGAAAATTTTCTTGGTATTTGTGAGCAAAACGGTGTTGCGCGAATATTCTCACCGGATAATTAAACAGGTGGGTGACCCGCAAATGTGAGGCGCCCTGAGTGCCTGGCCGCTCGGCCAACACCAAGTCAATGTTGTGTTGCACCAACTCGGAACTCAAACTTTCAAAACTGCCCTCCCGGCAAGAAATTCTGACTTGCTGCGGAAGGGCCAGAATTGCCTCCAGCGTGTGCAGACTCACAGTTTTAGGCAACGCATCGGCAATGCCCACACTCAAGCGCAGCGTGTGGTCCAAGGTTTCATCGCGCAAACTGTCGGTGAGCTGGTCGCCCAGCTGGAAAATCTGGTCGGCGTAGCGCAGTGCCACCCGACCGGCCTCAGTCAGCGCCAGACCACGGCCCTGCGGCTGAAACAAAGCGCGGCCAATGCTGCGCTCCAGCAGCGAAACCTGCGTCGACAGGGTTTGCGTTCTCACATTCAAACGCTCGGCCGCTGCTGTCATACTGCCCATCTTGGCAACCATCCAGAAGTAGCGCAGGTGGTGATAATTTAGGTCTTGTGGCAGCATTGTTCTTTTTTTCTGAATGATTTCTCAGTTTTTATCCTGTTTATGCTGACATACTAGCCCAATACAATGCGCAGTGTGAACTGAAAATTGTCAGTTATGTTTTATTTCAAGGAGCTTTAACAATGAAACGGGTACTTTTATTTTTAGCCACCAACATCGCCATCATGTTGGTTCTCAGCATTACCGCCAGCTTGCTCGGCCTGAACAACTTCCGTTCAGACGGCAACCTGAACCTGGTCACCTTGTTGGGCTTTGCCGCCCTGATGGGCTTTGGCGGCTCCTTCATCAGTTTGATGATGAGCAAAACCATCGCCAAGTGGAGTACCGGCGCCACCGTCATCGAACAACCGCGAAATGAAGTTGAGCGCTGGTTGTTCAGCACGGTACAGACCTTGGCCCAGCGCGCCAACATTCCCATGCCGGAAGTTGCCATTTACGAAGGTGAAGCCAACGCATTTGCCACCGGGCCCAGCAAATCCAATTCGCTGGTGGCGGTCTCCACAGGCTTGCTGCACTCCATGACGCGTGAAGAAGCGGAAGCCGTTTTGGCGCACGAGGTGGCTCACGTTGCCAACGGCGACATGGTGACCCTGACGCTGATTCAAGGCGTGGTCAATACCTTCGTGTTCTTCCTGGCGCGGGTGGTCGGTCACTTCGTGGACAGCGCAATGCGCAAAGACGACGAAGAAAGCAGCGGCCCAGGCATGGCTTACTTCGCCACCGTGATTGTCATGGAACTGACGCTGGGTCTGCTGGCTTCCATCATTGTGATGTTCTTCTCACGCCAGCGCGAATTCAAAGCCGACGCAGGTGCTGCAGAACTGATGCGCAACCGTCAGCCTATGATCAACGCACTGCGCCGTCTGGGCAGCATGCAGGCTGGCGAACTGCCCAGCAACATGGCCGCCTCCGGCATCAGTGGCAAAGGTGGCATCATGGCGCTGTTTTCCAGCCACCCCTCGCTTGAGGACCGCATTGCGGCCCTGAGCCAACCCCGTTAAAAACAGGAACCTGACTTATGGAATTGCTGCTTGATCCCAACATTTGGCTGGCGTTTTTTATGCTGGCCGCCCTGGAAATCGTGCTGGGCATCGACAACGTCATTTTCATTACGGTGCTGGTGTCCAAGTTGCCCGCGGAAATGCAACACAAAGTGCGGCAATTCGGCCTGATATTCGCAATGGTGTCGCGCATCGCCTTGCTGTTTTCCTTGTCGTGGATCATCGGCCTGACCGAACCCCTGCTCACCGTCATGGAAAAAACCGTGACGGGTCGGGATCTGGTGCTGATCTTCGGTGGTCTGTTCCTGCTTTATAAATCCACCCATGAAATTTATTCAGAAGTGGAAGACAAGCACGCCACCTACGAAGAAAGCACCACGCTGGACGCCGCGAAACAGAAAGGTGCCGCCTTGTTCTGGGGCTCCATCGTGCAAATCGGTATCCTGGACATCGTGTTTTCCCTTGACTCGGTCATCACAGCCGTGGGCATGGTGGATCACCTGTCGGTGATGGTGGCTGCCGTTGTGCTGTCTGTGGGCGTGATGCTGTTTGCAGCCAAATCCATCGGAGAGTTCGTGGAGCGGCATGCCTCCGTGAAGGTACTGGCCTTGTCGTTCCTGATGATGGTGGGTCTCACCCTGATTGCAGAAGGCTTTGGTGCCCACATTCCCAAGGGTTACCTCTACGCTGCCATGGCATTTTCCCTGTTGGTGGAGATGCTCAATATCCGGTCCAGAAAGAAACGCAGGACCGCCTGACCAGTCCCATGAGGTTTCAAGGTTATAATGGAACCTCAATGCGCCCGTAGCTCAGTGGATAGAGTATTGGCCTCCGAAGCCAAGGGTCGCTGGTTCGATTCCAGCCGGGCGCGCCATCATGTGCTTTCCGCACGCACCTTCCCCCAATTTTCCGTATTCAATACCGACGGGCACAACACTTCTGTGTGCCTGCTAACGCACGCGTAAAACAAGCAAAAAAAGTGGGGGAATTCACTCAAATCGGTGTGTTGGCGAACGCAATCCGTGGAATAAAAAACCTAGACTACTTTGAAAATAGTTCATCCGAATCAACTTTTTCTTCAAGGAAGTCAGACCCAACATGCATACTCTCAGTCCAGTCACCGCCTCTAAAAACGTTTTATTGGAAGCCATACCCGCAGAAGAAAAACTGCGCATACAGAATCAGCTTGAACCCATCAAAATGCCTTTGGGCATGGTGCTCAGCGAGTCAGGCGACCAGCAGAACTATGTCTACTTTCCCACAACCTCAGTGGTGTCACTGCTGTATGTTCTGGAAGATGGTTCCTCTGCAGAAATGGCTGTGATAGGGCGCGAAGGTTGTGTGGGCGCGCCCGTGTTCATGGGGGGACGCTCCACCATTAACCGCGCAGTGGTTCAAAGCGCCGGTGAAGGTTACCGACTCAATGCTTCCACCATCAATGAAGCCTTTTCACAAGGTGGCAGCACCACCCATTTGTTGTTGAGATACACCCAGGCCTTGATGACGCAGATGTCTCAGGTCGCCGTCTGCAACCGTCATCACACATTGGATCAGCAGCTTTGCCGCTGGTTGCTGCAAACGCTGGACCGCATTGATGGCAACGAGATCATCATGACGCAGGAACTCATTGCCAACATGCTGGGCGTACGCCGGGAAGGGGTTACGCACGCAGCCACCAAACTGCAGCGAGAAAAACTCATTTCTTATTCACGCGGTCATATCAGGATTCTTGACCGTGCAGGCTTGGAAAAGCGCACCTGCGAATGCTATGGCGTACTTCGGGCAGAGTATGACCGCCTGCTTCCCGCCAATGGAAAGAGCGACAGGACTGTGATGGCCAACGGCATACATCCCGCAGCAAGAAATTACTTCATGCGTTGAGTCTTTTTCTGTGATCTGGACATCAGACGGGGTTTCGACCCATCGCTATATTGATGAACGTTCGCAACTTCAGGCGATTTCCTGAACCGACCCAACGCGAGTAAGACATGCAAACACCGTATGACAACATGCCATTTACTGAGACTGCCAACGAGGGCGTTCGTTCAAGCCCCAGCGGTTATGTAAAACCAGCCCGACCCAACAACTCGTCGAAGCTCGAAAAATTGCAATGGAATGCCTTGCGAGGTGAAAACTGGCCGCCGCAAAAGAATCCCGATGGGACTCGCGAGGCCGCAAAATTTTTATGGACATTGTTCAAAAACTTCAGAGGTCATCTGATTGTCAGGTTGTGGAATGGCAAAGTGGTGCGACTGGGAAACAGCTGCAGCAATGAAACACCCATGCCTTTTGAATTGCACTTTCGCAGCGAACACGCCGTGCGATGTTTGGTTTTGGGAAGCGATCCGTTGCGCATGGCCGATGCATATTTCAGAGACGACATTGATGTCACCGGCGACTTTTTCGCTGTTTTAAAAATGGCGGATCTGTTGGGGGAGCTTCGACCCAGTTTTATACAACGCATGCGGGTGTTTTTTCAAAGCCTTCATTGGAAACGCAGCGGCTTGGGGCTTCAAAAAGACAAGCAACTTATTGCAATGATCGAGAACTTGAAGAAAAAACCGACGCCTAAAAACGGCAATGGCGAATCGATTGCCGCCTACTATCCTGCAAATTCCCAGTTCTACCGTTTGTGGCTGGATGCAGACATGCGTTATGCCTGCGCCCTGTTTCAGCACAAGAGCGATAGTCTCGCCCTTGCCCAGCGTCAAAAGATGGATGACCTGTGCAAAAAACTATTGCTAAAGCCAGGCGACCGCTTGCTGGAAATCGGTTGCAGTTGGGGAACACTGGCCATGCACGCTGCGAAATACTTTGGTGCCAGAGTGCACGGCATTACTTCAAACAAAGAGCAATGGGCGTGGGCAAATTCACAGATCGTTGCCCGCGGGCTTACGGGTCGCGTGTTTATAGATCTGAGAAATTATAAGGACATTGAAGGCAGTGAGGTTTACGACAAAGTCTGCAATGTAGATTTGTTCGAACACATCAAGCCCAGAAATCTTTCCGTCTATCTGAACAAAGTCAATCAACTGCTCAAACCGGGCGGTTTGTTGTTGCAGCAAATCATCACACAAGAACAAGAGTCCACAAGCAAAACCTTGTCTTCCGGTTTCATCAACCGCTATGCCTACCCGCCCAACGATATTGTGACACTTCAGCATTTGGAGTGCATTGCTAAAAATGCCCGCTTCGAAATAAAGGGCAAAGATGAACTATCCAAACACTACGCGACCACCTTACGCCGCTGGGTTGGGCGACTGGAAGAAAAACACGCGGATGCACTGAAGTATGTCAGTGAGCCCAATTACAGAATCTGGCGACTTTTCATGTCGGCCAACGCACTGGAGTTTGAATCTGGGAATTTGTGTTTGACCGAGGTTCTTGCCCACAAAAGCGAAGCCGAAGAACAAGCCGATCTCATGGCGGGCCGTCATTTGCAGAGTTAGAAGATGAGGCACGTTTTATCACCGCTGATACAGCGCTTATCGTTAAACCTAAGAGGACTGAAGCTATGAAAACCGATTCAATGTTACAAAAAGAAGTAATGGCCGAATTGCACTGGGAACCTTCCATCAATGCGGCACAAATTGGTGTGGAAGTTAAAAATGGAATCGTTACCTTGTCTGGACACATCGACAGTTATGCCGAGAAGTGGCGTGCGGAAAAAGCGGCTCAACGGGTTCAGGGCGTAAAAGCATTGGTCATTGAAATGGATGTGCAATTGCCTAGCCAATACCAGCGCAGCGACATCACCATTGCCAATGCGTTGAACAATATTCTGGACTGGGCCACCTACATCAAGAAAGACGACATTCATGTGATGGTTGAAAACGGCTGGGTAACACTGACCGGTGCACTGGAATGGGAATACCAGAAAAAATCGGTGCTGCAACTGGTTCAGCAAGTCAAAGGCATACTGGGTGTGCACGATCGCATCACCATCAAACCCAAGGTGTCTGCCGTGGCCATCAAGGGCGACATTGAAGCTGCGCTAAAGCGCCGCGCCTTGACTGAAGCCGGTGACATCAAGGTTGAAGTCAAAGGCAGTGACGTTATTTTAAGCGGTAAGGTTCACAGCCTGATGGATCGCACACTGGTTGAGCGTTGTGCCTGGGACGCCGCTGGCGTGGGCAATGTGATTGATCATCTGGTTGTGTCCTGATTTTTTTCCTGTAGTCCACAGTAGCGTGACGTCAGGTTTGGCTCTGTACCGTTGTTAGACAGAAACGCTTCATTGAACCAACATGTGAGCCGTGTTGGTTTCTTTTTGTTGCCCAATACCTTCATACAAAAAATACCGGTCCCGTCCATCGTCCTTGGCTTTGTACAAAGCAAGGTCGGCCTGGGTCAGCAAATCTTGCGCACTGATTATCGGCCCCTCATCGCTGGTGGCAATACCAATGCTGATGGTGATGTGCAAAGCAATGCCACCGGGCCGCCTGATGCGCAAACGCTTGACCGCATGCAACAGGTTTTCTGCAAGGTAACACGCCCCCACTGCGTTGGTGTCCGGCAACACCACGGCAAACTCCTCGCCACCCCAGCGGCAGCAAAGGTCCAACGGTCTGCGCAAGCACCGCGACAATGCCCGGGCGGTATACCGCAAGGCAATATCGCCGGTTGCGTGTCCGTATTTATCGTTGAATTGCTTGAAGTGGTCTATGTCTATGAACAAGACACTGATGGGTGTTTTTTGCCGTTTCGCACGTTTCACCAAAGCGCCATAGAGATAGTCAAAACCCCTTCGGTTGGGCAAACCCGTGAGCGTATCCACATGAACCAGACGCTGCGTTTCATTAAGTGTCGTACTGTTTTTATGAAACAGCACAAATACATACGAGATCCAGAACCAACCCAGCAGCATCACCAAAAAAAAGGGCAACATGAAGGCAGCAAACGCATAAAGCAGGGCAGCAAATCCAACCACGGAGATCAAATACAAAACCGCCAGCGGCACAGGCCGGTTGGACTCAGTGCTGACGGTTTTTTTTATTGCAGCCATGCCGCACTCCAATTTAATAACAGCGCAAAGCTTAGTCAAAACGCACGCATGGTCACCATTCGCTTGCGCACAAAGGCTGCAAATTGATCAAATTTCGGGTTACTCTTTCAATTCACCCACTTCCTGAACCATCACCATGGACAGAAAACCCGTTCCACGCTTTGAAGACAACTACACCGAAGAGGCTGCACAAGCGCGACGCGACTTTTTAACGCAACAAACGGGAGGTGAGTTAACTCACACGGGGCATTACTCCATTGACCCGGCCAGCGTGAGAAACAACACGGAGAATTTTATCGGCGTACTGCAAATGCCGGTGGGGGTTGCGGGTCCGGTGTTGATCAACGGCGAGGAAGCGCAAGGTTGGTTTTATGTCCCCATGGCCACCACCGAGGGTACGCTGGTGGCCTCTTACAGCCGCGGCATGCGCATGCTGTCTGAGTCGGGTGGCGTGAAGGTCACGGTCATTGAAGAGTTCATGCAAAGGGCGCCTCTGTTCGAATTTGAAGACGCCAGAGCAGGCAAGCGGTTTGTGCAATGGCTCAGGAATCAAGAAGCAGACATCAGAACGCAGGCACAAGCCACCACAGGTTTTGGCAAATTGCAGCACATACAAGCCTGGCAAATTGCGAAAATGGTGTATTGCCGTTTTAACTACACCACGGGCGATGCTGCAGGCCAAAACATGAGCGGGAAAGCCACGCATGCCGCCTGCCAGTGGATATTGAAAAACAGCCCGGAAGCCATTGTTTATTTTGCACTCAGCGGCGCCATTGAAACCGACAAAAAGCATTCGCACATGAACCTGATGCACAGCCGCGGAAAGCGCGTTATTGCAGAGGCGGTTGTCAAGCGCGATGTGCTGCAACGTCTGGCCAGAACCACGCCGGAGATCATGTTCAAACAACGCCAGCGCAGCGCCATCGGCAACCAACTCGCGGGTTCAGCCTACAGTGGTCCCCATTCTGCGAACGGCATTGCTTCCATTTTTATTGCCACCGGCCAGGACGAAGCCAACGTGGTGGAATCGCATGCCGGCTTTGCATTCATGGACCTGACCAAAGAAGGCGACCTGTATTTCTCCATCACCCTGCCCTCGTTGATATGCGCCAGCAAGGGCGGCGGCACGGGTTTACCGACACAAGCGGAATGTCTGCGCCTGATGGGTTGCGAAGGTGCTGGAAAAGCACGGAAACTGGCGGAAATCATTGGTGCCACAGTACTGGCGGGCGACTTGTCACTGTTGTCTGCCATTGTGGCAGACGAGTGGGTGTCTTCTCACGACGCTTACGGGCGCAACCGCTCCTGACTCACTGCGGGATTTCCGGCGCCAGGGTGGCCACGGCCTGGTAATGGGTCATGAACACCTCGCCGCTGAGCTGCTCCAGAAAGCCTGTTTTTTTCAGTCTGTCCATCACCGGGCCCTTGACCTCAGACAAATGGAATTTGATGT
>JBEIKS010000029.1:0-14283 GCA_040379625.1 Burkholderiaceae bacterium | reverse complement strand
GGGATCCGCCCCCACACCATTGACGATGCGCCCTGCTTTTGACAACCGCATGGTGACTTCGCCTTGCGACTCTGTGGTGCCTGATGTAATTGCATTGACAGAGAAAAGCAGCAACTCAGCCCCACTGGCCACCCTGGATTCAATCGCATTAACCGTTGCATCTACAGGCCCGTTGCCTTGCGCCTCGGTACAGACTTCCTCACCGTCTTCAATAAATACCACCCGCGCGGAGGGACGCTCCCCAGTCTCTGAGCGCTGCGCCAAAGACACGAAACGGTAATGCTCATCACTGGGCGACAAGCCCTCGTTGGAAACAAGCGAATGAAGATCCTCGTCAAAAATTTCCGCTTTCTTGTCCGCAAGATCCTTGAATCGGTGGAATGCATCGTTCAATGCCTGCTCGGACTCAAGATCAATTCCGATTTCATGGAGACGTTGCTTGAACGCATTGCGCCCGGACAATTTGCCAAGCACAATTTTATTGGCACTCCAGCCAACATCTTCGGCACGCATGATTTCGTAGGTCTGACGGGCCTTCAATACACCGTCCTGATGAATACCCGAGGCGTGGGCAAACGCGTTGGCCCCCACAATCGCCTTGTTGGGCTGCACCAGAAAACCAGTGATATTGGACACCAACCGAGACGCAGCAACAATGTGCTGGGTGTCGATGCCCAACTCGAGATCAAAGAAATCGCGTCGGGTTTTGATGGCCATGACGACTTCCTCAAGAGAGCAATTGCCCGCACGCTCTCCCAGACCGTTAATGGTGCACTCGATTTGACGGGCGCCCCCCATGGAGACGCCTGCGAGTGAATTCGCCACCGCCATTCCAAGGTCATTGTGGCAGTGCACCGACCAAATTGCCTGATCTGAATTGGGGGTCATGGCGCGCAAATCGCGCATGAACTCACCGTACAGTTGTGGAACGCCATAACCCACAGTGTCAGGAATATTGATGGTTTTCGCGCCCTCTTTGATCACGGCCTCGCACACTCTGGCTAAAAATGGCAACTCGGACCTGTAACCGTCCTCAGCGGAAAACTCAACGTCATCGGTGTAGCGCAAGGCAAATCTTACGGCCTGTTTGGCCTGTTCAAGCACCTGCTCGGGCGTCATTCGAAGCTTCACCTCCATGTGCAACGGCGAAGTCGCAATGAAGGTGTGTATACGTCTTCGGGCAGCGGGCGCCAAGGCATCACCGGCGCGGGAGATGTCTTTTTCGTTGGCCCTGGCCAGCGAACAAACGGTAGAGTCTTTGATGACGGTGGCAATTGCCTTGATGGACTCAAAATCACCATTGCTGGCTGCAGCAAATCCAGCCTCAATGACGTCGACTCGCAACTTTTCAAGCTGCCTGGCGATGCGAACTTTTTCATCGCGCGTCATGGACGCGCCCGGGCTTTGCTCGCCATCTCTCAAGGTGGTGTCAAATATAACTAAGCGTTCACTCATCGGATTCTCCGATTAAATTTTTTCAGGGATTTTTTTTAGCGGGGTGTCTACACCCGAGGGGTTTTTAGAAGGTGTGCGCAGCCACGCGCAGTCGGCGCAGAGAAAGCGCAAGCCAGCGCTGCTCAACAGAGAGGAGGGAAAGGATAACTTTACTATTCATATCACTTAGTGTAACAACTGGCATGCGCTTGCGCAATTTGAAACTAATTATTGCCCGGATTGAGACGAACTATCATTTCCGCTTCCACTCGATGCCTCGGCTTTGACCACGGAGGTCTGTTTGCCCGTCATCGCGTTGTAGCACCACATCAGATAGCCTGACAGGCCGTACAGCACAAAAACACCAAAAAGCACCTTGGGAGGGTCTTGAGAAACCAAGCCAAAACCCAATGGGATTGCCGCGATGACCAGAAATGGAACGCTGCGCTTGAAATGGAAGTCTTTGAAACTGTAGAAAGGCACATTGGAGACCATGGTAAAACCCGCATAAAGCGTGATACACCACATGGGCCAGTCGAGATCGGTTCCGGCCAGCTTGACGTCATCCATGACCCAGACGAAGCCTGCAACCATTGCAGCAGCTGCAGGACTGGGGATGCCTTGAAACCACCGCTTATCAACAACACCGATGTTTGTGTTGAACCGGGCCAGCCTGAGCGCAGCACCTGCGACGTACACAAATGCAGCCACCCATCCAAGCTTACCCATGCCCTTGAGCGCCCACTCATAGGCAACCAAGGCAGGCGCAGCACCAAAAGAAACCATGTCGGACAAGCTGTCGTATTCGGCTCCAAAGGCGCTTTGTGTGTTGGTCATTCGGGCTACCCGCCCGTCAAGACTGTCAAGCACCATGGCAAAGAAGATAGCCACTGCCGCATCAGAGAATCGGAGGTTCATGGCCTGCACAATGGCATAGAAACCGCAAAAAAGCGCGCCCGTGGTAAACAAGTTAGGGAGCAAGTAGATACCCTTGGTTCTTGCTTTGTGAGCCAGTGGCTCTTTGAGGGCCCAACTGCGACGACTGGGCAAACGGGTTACGCGCTTTCTGCGGGCGGGCCTCATGCCTTGAACTCTGCCAAAACAGTTGAAGATGCACTGACCTTGTCGCCGATGGTCACTTTTGGTATTGCATCAACCGGCAAATACACGTCAACCCTGGAACCAAAACGAATGAAACCGTAGCGCTGACCGCGACTCAGGGACTCACCCTGCCCCACGTAGCAAAGAATTCGTCGGGCGATCAGGCCTGCAACTTGCACCGCCGTGACAGTGGCACCATTGGCTGCGTGGATGACGACTGCATTGCGCTCGTTTTCCATGCTGGCCTTGTCGAGGTCAGCATTGAGGAACTTGCCCGGGAAATAAGTCACGGACTGGATTTTTCCATCCACAGGACTGCGGTTTGAGTGAACGTTGAACACATTCATGAAAACACTGATTTTCAAGGCATCGCGGTTTGCATAGAGGTCTCTGGTTTTCTCAACGACCACGATGCGGCCATCTGCCGGCGACAACACAGCATTGGGGTCGGACGGAATGAAACGCGCAGGATCGCGAAAGAACTGAAGCACAAAAAGAAAAACGATAACCGCCACTACAGTTGCCCAGACAGGTCCGTATAAACCAATGACAAACGCGGCAATGAAAGTGATTGCAAGGAAAGGCCAACCCTCTTTGGCAATGAACGGATGCGGGTAGTTCATATTCTTCTTTAAGTGAATTTAATAGCCGTATTGTAGACTTAAACACAGTGCATCAGAACACCTGAGGGGTAGGGAAATGGGTGCGCTTTGTCTAAACGATGGTTAAGTGACCTAAAAATAGAGCCTTAAAACACAACAGGCACCCTGTTTTACCAAGATGCCTGTTGTTTTTTAACAGCAATGGAGATCAGTTACGGCTTTGATCAACCAGTTTGTTTTTACTGATCCAAGGCATCATTGAGCGCAATTGGGCACCAACAGTCTCGATCTGGTGTTCTGCAGTCAAGCGACGACGTGCATTCAAAGTCGGTGCGCCGGCGCGATTCTCAAGAATAAAGCTCTTGGCGTATTCGCCGGTCTGAATGTCTTTGAGGCACTGACGCATTGCAGCACGGGTCTCGTCGGTAATAACCTTTGGACCTGTGACGTATTCGCCATACTCTGCATTGTTGGAGATTGAGTAGTTCATGTTGGCAATACCGCCCTCATAAATCAGATCCACAATCAATTTCAACTCATGCAAGCATTCGAAATAAGCCATTTCAGGTGCGTAACCCGCCTCAACCAGCGTCTCGTAACCAGCCTTGATCAATTCAACTGCACCACCGCACAAAACAGCTTGCTCGCCGAACAGATCTGTCTCGGTTTCTTCACGGAAGGTGGTTTCAATGACGCCACCGCGGGTACCGCCGTTGGCCGTTGCGTAAGACAAGGCAACTTCATGGGCGCGACCTGAGCGATCGGCATAAATGGCGATCAGGCTTGGCACACCGCCGCCTTGTGTGTAGGTGGAACGGACCAGATGGCCGGGACCTTTGGGAGCAATCATGATGACATCGATGTCATCGCGCGGAACAACTTGACCGTAGTGCACGTTAAAGCCGTGGGCAAACGCCAATGCGGCGCCCTTTTTCAGCTTCGGCTTGACCACTTCATTGTAGACGGCGGCAATGTTCTCGTCAGGCAACAACATCATGACCAGATCAGCACCTTCAACTGCTGCGTCCATTTCCTTGACTGTCAGGCCGGCATTTTTCGCCTTGTCCCAGCTTGCGCCACCAGCACGAAGACCCACAGTCACGTTTACGCCGGAATCTTTCAGATTTTGGGCGTGTGCATGACCTTGTGAACCATAACCAAGGATGGTTACGTTCATTTTTTTAATGATGGAGAGGTCTGCGTCCTTCTCGTAATAGACTTTCATTGCTTGTCCTTGATTCTGTAAAACAGGTGATTAAAATTAGACTTTTAAAATGCGCTCGCCGCGCCCGATGCCAGACCCGCCGGTTCGTACGGTTTCCAAAATGGCCGTACGATCAATGGCATCCAGAAATGCGTCAAGTTTGCCTTTGTTGCCGGTGAGTTCAATGGTGTAACTTTTTTCTGTTACATCAATGATGCGACCACGGAAGATATCGGCGGTCCGCTTCAATTCCTCACGCTCTTTGCCCACGGCACGCAACTTGACCAACATAAGCTCGCGCTCAATAAAGGCACCATCGGAAAGATCCACCACCTTGACCACCTCAATGAGGCGGTTCAAATGCTTGGTGATCTGCTCGATGACGTCGTCTGACCCGGAAGTGACGATGGTCATGCGCGACAGGGTTGGATCTTCGGTGGGAGCCACCGTCAATGTTTCAATGTTATAGGCACGGGCTGAAAATAAGCCCACAACCCGTGACAGCGCGCCTGGCTCATTTTCCAGGAGCAGGGAAATAATATGTCTCATTGCCGTTTCCTTTGCGCCTTAGAGCTCTTCCGAACCGAGCAACATCTCGGTCAGACCTTTACCGGCTTTCACCATTGGCCACACGTTTTCAGTGCGGTCTGTGATGAAATCCATGAATACCAGACGATCTTTGAGCGCGAACGCCTCTTTCAAGGCTGGCTCGACATCTCGGGGATGCTCGATCTTCATGCCGACGTGACCATAGGACTCAACCAGCTTGACGAAATCAGGCAAGGCATCCATGTAGGACTCTGAATAACGTGAGCCGTAGTCAAGCTGCTGCCACTGACGAACCATACCGAGGTAACGGTTGTTCAGGTTGATCACTTTCGGCGTGAAATGGTATTGCCGGCAAGTGGACAACTCCTGAATGTTCATCTGGATGGAGGCTTCACCGGTGATCACCGCAATTGTGGCGTCAGGGTTGGCCATTTGAACGCCCATGGCATAGGGCAGACCCACACCCATGGTGCCCAAACCGCCTGAATTGATCCAGCGACGGGGCTTGTCAAATTTATAGTACTGAGCTGCCCACATCTGGTGCTGACCGACATCCGAGGTAACAAACGCATCACCATTTGTGACTCGCCACAAGGCTTCGACCACAGACTGGGGTTTGATCACTTCATCTGAACCCGCGTAGGCCAGACATTTGCGACCGCGCCACTCGTTAATTTGGTTCCACCAGGAAGACAAGGCGCTTTGGTTCATCCGCTGGCCGGATTGCTCGAGTTGGCCCAACAATTCCAGCAAAACTTCCCTGACGTTTCCAACGATGGGAACGTCCACCTTCACCCGCTTGGAGATGGAAGACGGATCGATATCGATGTGAATGATTTTGCGGGGCGTTGATGAGAAGTGTTTTGGATTGCCGATTACACGGTCATCAAAACGCGCACCCACCGCCAACAGAACGTCGCAGTTCTGCATGGACAGGTTTGCTTCATAGGTACCGTGCATGCCGGGCATGCCAACAAACTTGGAATCGGTGGACTTGAAGCCACCCAAACCCATCAGCGTGTTGGTGCAAGGTGCACCCACCCAATCAACCAATTTATTCAACTCTGGTGCTGCGTCTGCCAGAATGACACCGCCACCGGCGTAGATCATGGGACGCTCTGCCGCCAGCAGCAATTGCATGGCTTTCTTGATCTGACCTTGATGACCTTTGACGACTGGGTTGTAGGAACGCATTTCCACCGGAGCCGAGTAATCAAACTCGGTTTTGGCAATCGTGATGTCCTTGGGGATATCAACGAGCACAGGACCGGGGCGACCGGTTCTAGCGACGTAGAACGCCTTCTTCATGGTGGCAGCCAAATCTTTGACGTCCTTGACCAGGAAGTTGTGTTTTACGCAAGGACGCGTGATGCCGACAGTGTCGCATTACTGGAAAGCATCTTGACCGATGGCGTGCGTGGGCACTTGACCGGAGATGATAACCATGGGGATGGAGTCCATGTAGGCTGTCGCAATGCCTGTAACCGCATTGGTGACGCCGGGACCTGATGTGACAAGACAGACGCCTGTGCGTTGGCTTGAACGCGAGTAGGCATCTGCAGCATGAACGGCGGCCTGTTCGTGGCGCACCAGAATATGCTGGAATTTCTCTTGTTTGAAAAGTGCGTCATATATGTAGAGGACGGCACCACCAGGGTAACCAAAGACGGGTTCCACGTCCTCTGCTTCTAAACAACGAACGACGATTTCAGCGCCGGTGAGTTCCATTTCGGAATCCTTTCAAAGTCCACGGGAAATTGATTGGATGCCTTCCAGGTCCGCAAAGCCGTGGGGCTCAGCGCTTGAGAATTGAACTTCCTTTTGGGTAAGAACAGTCGCAGCGCGCTGGCGGACGCGACCCGATCGTGTCGGGCAGGTTGGCTGTGAGCATTTTGCGGACCATCCGCAAAACCTCGAGCGCGTCTTTCGCCATGAAAGCATGGGTTGCAATCGCAGCTACAGACAAATGATAGCCCTCCACTATACCTGACCGGAATTTGAATGGTCAAGCCAAGCTTGTTTATTTTTGGTACGATTGGGGAGTCTCATTAAATGAGAAGAAGACCAACAGCGATTTTGCTTGGGGCATCTCTTTTCATTGCCCTACACTTCAGACCCACCCATGGCCAGCGAACGAGAGTTATCAGACTTTTTAGAGAGCGTAGAGCGTCGTGCCTTCAAGCAGACGCTTTTTGCCGTTAAAAACGAAGACACCGCCCTTGATCTGGTTCAAGAGGCGATGATCAGACTCGCAGAAAAGTATGGGGACCGCCCCACAGACGAACTCGGCCCCCTCTTCACCCGTATTTTGCAAAACGTGACGCTGGATCACCACAGACGAAGCAAGATTCGTTCGATGTGGACCACCCTGTTCTCTTCCTTCAGCAAGGAAGACGACGACGAGCATGACATACTGGACACCCTGATGAGCGCTTCTGGCGCACAACAGGAAAGCGTTGAAACCGGACTGGAGCGGGCCCAAGTAATGGGCGCCATCGAGGAAGAAATAAAAAAATTGCCGGATCGTCAACGCGAAGCCTTCCTGCTGCGTTATTGGGAAGAGATGGACATTTCAGAGACAGCCGCCGTCATGGGCTGCTCCGAAGGTAGTGTAAAAACGCACTGTTCACGTGCAACACATACGTTAGCGTTGGCATTGAAATTGCGAGGTATTCAGCTATGATGGAAAAAGAAGATCGTTTTGGTTGGCAAGTCAGGCAATGGCTCAACCGCAGTGCCATGGAGGTGACGCCATCGGTGCAAAATCGTCTTGAGTTGGCCCGCAAGCAGGCATTAATGCGGCAGCGCAAAGCCTCAAAACGAGTAAACACCGTCGAACCCATCATGACTTCTGACCGCAAATCGGATCTCAAAGGCCCATTCAGCGGTTGGTTTTCAGGTATGGGCGCGGCAATGCCCGCTTTGGCTGTCGCCTTTGGCCTGTTCTTCCTGTCCGATGCCCAAATGAACGGTGAGGCCAACCGCCTCGCGGAAATCGATTCTTTGGTGTTGGGCGACGAACTTCCGATTTCTGCTTATTTGGATGAAGGCTTCTCTGCTTACTTGAAGCAGGCAAAGATTCCAGAGTCGGGCTCACCGGAGGCGGACAAACTTGAAACCAACAAAGGTTTGGCCAAAGACGAAAAAATTGACCCCAATAAAATCTGAATCTTCAGAGGTTTTACGGCTCCAACATAAAAGCGCTCGGGTGCCTGTCAGTGGTGACACAAGGGCGCACTTTTAAACCATTAAGGTTCTATTTTTACAATGAATGCAGTGTTTGTCAGCGCGCAATTGGTTTTACTTTCGGCTCTGGTGCTCACCAGCGCCGGAATTTCGCGTGCGCAAGAACTTCGCACTCAGACCGCACCTTCCATTACCGTGACAGGCAAAAGCGCCCTGAATGTTCAGGGGCCAAGCTTTTCCAGCCTTTCTGCAAACCAAAAAACCGTATTGGCGCCACTTGAACCCTTTTGGGAAGAAATGGCGGAAGTTCGCCGCAAAAAATGGATGGAGATTGCCAATCGCTTTCCTTCCATGTCCGAAGAGGAGCAAGGCAGGGTCAAGGTGCGCATGCAAGAATGGGCCAGCCTTAGCCCTGCCCAGCGCAAGCTTGTCAGGGAAAACTTCGTAGACTCTCAAAAAGTTTCGAAATCGCAAAAACAGACACAGTGGGAAGAGTATCAAAAGCTCAGCGACGAAGAAAAGCGGACCCTACTTGAAAACCTGCCAAAAAAACAGGTGAAAACACCTGAAAACATGGGTCCTGTGGGTGCTGCAGCAACCACACGCCCCAACGCTAAAGCCTCATCAGTTAAACCAAACCCCTCGGAAACCGCTGTTAAGTAATTTCCGCGACAGTTTCAAAGAAGCTTCCAAACACAATGACTGCCGAGCCAATCAGCACGCCGATTAAATCGACTGAGACCGAAGAAACAGCCGTACCCACCAGACTGCGTCGTTTTGCTTGCATGATGTATGAGGGCATGCTGCTGTTTGGTGTTCTTTTTATTTCGGATTACCTATTTGATGTGCTCACCCAAAGTCGGCATGCCTTGATGTACAGACACGCCAGGCAAGCGTGGTTGTTTTTGGTGTTGGGCAGTTATTTTGTCTGGTTCTGGACGCATGGCGGCCAAACGCTGGCGATGAAAACATGGCATGTGCGCTTGGTGGATATTTCGGGAAAACCAGTCAGCCGATTAAAGGCAGCCATCAGATATTGCCTGTGCTACCCGGTGGCGCTGAGTGGCGCCGGCTTCTTGTGGTCTTTATGGGACAAAGACAAGCACTTCTTGCAAGACCGGATCGCTGGAACCCGTTTGATATCGTTTCGGGCCACTTACAAATCGCAGGTTTAAACGGCATCACAGAAAACGGGTCGCAGAAACCGGTTCAGAGCGTCAAGTCAATCGGTGTGGCGTAAGGCACAGAATAAGTCCACATATGCTGCTCAGAAATAATTTTCGCATCCAATAAAGCCATTCGGATAATGCCTGCGTGGGTAACGACCACCGTTACCCCACCTTCAGGCTGGAACTCAAGCTCTTGCTTGAATGCCTTCCACCGCCCCATCAAATCTGAAACACTTTCGGCCCCACCCGGTTTGAAATGCCAGGGGTCTTGCGCCCAGGCGTCCAATTGAGCCCGTTCAATGTCTGACCAGGCTTGGTTTTCCCAAGAACCAAAGTTCATTTCCAACAACCGGGTTGAAATAAGCGGCGTTACAGCCGACATTTTGCTGGCCAAGGCCTGAGAAAAATTGGCACATCGCAACAGTGGGCTTGAATACCATTGGGCGGTTCGCCCTTTCAGCAAACCTTGCAAGGCACCGAAGGCCAAACCAATGGAAGCACTGAAGGTGTCTTCGTCTGGCAAACAATCGGTTTGACCATAGCACAACCCTTCTGCGGCATTAATTTTCGGATGCCTCAATAAAATCAGCTTCATCAGGCCGGAATGCCTACAAAAAACGCACAAATAACCAAATAGCAGGTCAATTCGCAAATTTGTTGGGTGGCACCCAAACAATCGCCCGTATAACCACCAATTCTGTGCTTGAAATAAAAGCCACAGACGCCCGCCGCAAAAAACATCAACGCCAAGCAGGTCAGCGTCAGAAACCAGAACGCATTCACAGACAGCGCTGCCTGTTGCAGACCTGAAAAACTCAAAAAGGAAGCCGCACTGTAAAAACACAACAATGCCAAAGCAAAAGAAAATATCCACTGCGACATTCGCATCTGATTGCCCAGCGGTTTGGTTTTGCTGTGCTCAGCGTCGCCGACATGCTCGAAAAATACAATCAGCAAAGTGGCGCAGAGACGACTGAAGGTATGCCCCAACAGCAATGCAAAAACAATGTGGACCAACGGAACTTCCGTGAGCACGACAAATTTTGCCAACAATATCCAGGTCAGACCCATTGCACCATAGGCCCCTACACGAGAGTCTTTCATGATGGTCAGTATTTTTTCAGGGGTATAGCCGCCTCCCATGCCATCGCAGACATCCGCCCATCCGTCCTCATGAAAACCACCTGTTAGCAACAAGCCCAAACCCATCGTCATGACAAGACTGACTGACAACGGCAGCCATGCCAAAAAACAGAACAGCAAGGCAGATTGCAAGATACCCACCAACAAGCCCACCAAGGGGAAGTAGCGCAGACTTTGTGACAACCACTCCACCTTGAAACCCGGAAAGGAAGGCACAGGAATACGCGTCAGAAATTGCAGGGCCACCAGAAACAGTACGGCCTCGTGCTTAAAAAACAAGGGGATCACGGTGCGTCCGGAAACAAAGGAAGACAAGCCTGAGAATCGCCCAACTCTGCTGATTCTGTCCGTGCATGTGGAGGGATAAAGAAAAAACGGGTGCCATCGAGAGAAATTTCCCGCACCTCGCAACGGTAGGCTTGCGACAGATTTGAGGCGTGAAGCACCTCACCCACGGGGCCGGCAATACAAACACCATCGCCAAGCATCAACAGCACATGGGTTGAACACATCAGGGCTTGATTTGGGTCGTGGGTGATCCAGACAACGCCTGCGCCCTTCTGTGCCAAAAGATTCATGCGATTGAGAACCACGCGTTGGTGGCGAAGGTCAAGCGCCGACAAAGGCTCATCCAGCAAATAAAGCGAAGCCTGCTGGGCCAAGCAAGCCGCCAGACCGACGCGACGTTTTTCTCCGCCCGACAACTGCCGGACGATGCGGTTTTCATACCCCGCCAACCCGACGTCAGCCAAGGCATCTTCCGCCAGATGAATATCGTTGGCTTCGTCTCTGAACAAAGACGATGCATATGGATGCCGCCCCAACAACACCCTTTCAACAACCGTTACGGAAAGCGACTCAGTTTCATGTTGCGGTAGCCAAGCCAGCGTCCTGGCACGGGACTGGGCGCTGATGCGCGACAAGGGTTTACCCGCCAAATCGACCTGCCCTGCATCCGGAGGTAAATAGTTGGACATGACGGCCAACAAAGAACTTTTACCGACACCGTTTTCGCCCAATACGCTCCAGATTTCGCCAGCGCGAACCTCCAGGTTCAGCGCATTGAAAAGCGTATGGGCGCCACGAAACAAGCAGACATCTTTCAGCGCGATTAACACTGGGGAGTTCGCATGGGAGCCAGCCATGTTCAATGCCCCCTTCTTTGCAAGAGATAAAGAAATACCGGCGCACCGATGAGAGCCGTTACAACGCCGACGGGCAACTGCTGGGGCGCCAACAACAGACGCGCCACCATGTCCGACAACACCAGCAAGGAAGCGCCACCGAAGACACTGGCCGGTATTAGCCAGCGGTGATCGTTACTGACGACCAACCTGACCGCATGGGGAATGATGAGGCCAAGAAAGCCAATGAGACCGGCAGAGGTGACGGCAAAGGCTGTCATCAAGGCGGACAGCAAGTAGACACGCAGACGCAAACGGTCTGCATCCAGACCCAAGGCGTGTGCACTTTCCGAACCCAAGCCCAGCACATTGAGTTTGCGCGACATCGGCCAAGCGATAAAAAAGGACACGAGCAAAATAACCAAGGGGGGAAACCACAGTCCGGACGACAGGTCACCGAGCAACCAGAGCACCATGCCACGCAAAACGCCTTCAGGCGCCAGACTCAACAGCAGCGAACTCAAGGCACCGGAAAATGCAGCCACCGCCACACCTGTGAGCAACCAGCTCA
The DNA here is from genome assembly GCA_040379625.1 of Burkholderiaceae bacterium. Classification (GTDB taxonomy): domain Bacteria; phylum Pseudomonadota; class Gammaproteobacteria; order Burkholderiales; family Burkholderiaceae_B; genus SXZD01. The sequence continues at coordinate 2,200 of JBEIKS010000029.1, read as the reverse complement.
CCTGCCCGCCGAGGTCTGTTCCGTAACCTCGCTGGGCAAAAATGAATACCAGCAAAATAACCAGCAAAGCCCCCACAAATGCACCGGCATAAACCGCCAGCATGCTGCTGGTAATCAGCAGACACAGCAATGCCCCGACACTGGCACCACCGGAAATACCCAGTACGTAAGGATCAGCCAACGGATTTCGCAACAACACCTGCATCAAAACACCGGACAGCGACAGCAAGCCCCCCACCGCCATGGCTGTGAGCGTTCTGGGCAAACGCAGTTCGTACAAAATACTGAGCTCGAACTGCACAGCCTCAGGGTCGTTGAGAGGCACCGACCACAGCGCACCTGATTCTGAATAAATGATGCTGGCAAAAAAACTGAGCAGCATGAACAAGAAAAGGCTCAGTACAAACAGCCAGCGGCTTTTGGTGGAACGCAGGGGAAGCGTTTTCACTGTTGAGTGGCTCATGGTGCCACCCTGGCTTTGTCCATGGAGGCGCACAACTTTTCCAGGCCATCGAGTATTCTGGGGCCGGAACGTACCAAGAGATCGGGCGGTAATTCAATGATCTGGTGATGGGCGACCGCCTTGATGTTTTTCCAGCGCAACCATGGCTGCACCCAATTCGCCTTGCCTGCGGTATTTTTAGAAAAAACGATGAGATCGGGGTTCGCCCTAACCACCGCCTCCATGCTGACAGTGGGTGTCAGCAAAGGCAGGTCAGCGAAAATATTGCGTCCGCCGCAAAGTTGTATGCCTTGGGAAATCAGTTGTTGCCGGTTGATGGTCATCAGGGGGCGGTCCCACACCTGATAAAAAACGGCCAGCTCTGCTTTTGGCTCTGCACTAATGCCAGACAAAACACTGAGGCGGTTGCGCCAAGATTCAATCTGCGCTTGTGCGGCAGCTTCGGTACCCGCCAATTGGGACATCCACTGCATGTTGTCTGCGATGTTGCTTAAGGTTTGAGGGTCGCTGTAAATGACACGCAAGCCAAGCGCCTTCATTTGATCTACCTTTGCGTTGGCCGAGCCGCGCCCCCAGACAATGACTGCGTCAGGCTTTAAGCGCAACAGGCGCTCGAAATCGACGTTGTCGTGCCTACCCACAACGGGCAGTTTTTTTGCAGCCTCCGGAAAATCGCTGAATTCGCTGACACCCACAATACTGCTTTCTGCACCCACAAAATAAAGCAGCTCGGTGATGTGGGGCGCCAAGGAAACAATGCGCTTGGCAGGTGTCGCAAGGGTGAGGGTTTGGCCGGCATCGTCCATGAAGCTGATTTGTGCCTGAGCGCACACTGCAGAAACCAACAAGGACAGCCCCAAGACCACCTTGCCCAAACCGCGGACCCATTCAACACTCAAACCGACTCTCCCTTGTTGCTCACACCCGCCTCTGCAAATGTGGCCATGTTCGCATGTAAATCGCAAGCCGCCCTGATAAGCGGCAATGCCAGCGCCGCACCTGAACCCTCGCCCAAACGCATATCGAGTTGCATGAGGGGTTTTGCCTGCAAGGCCGCCATGACCGCTTGATGCCCATATTCTGCCGACTGGTGCGCAAAAACACACCAAGGACGAACCGCCGGGTTAATTTTAACCGCAAGCAAGGTGGCCACCGAAGCAATAAAACCATCCACCAAAAAGGTGATGCCCGCCTGCGCGCATGCAATTGCCGCACCCGTGATGGCCGCAATTTCAAATCCACCCAAGGCAGCCAGAATTTCCGTTGGATTTTTGCCGGCGACAACCGCTTGGTGATGCAACAAGGCTTGCGTTATTAACGAGATCTTACGCTGATATGCCGCCAGATTCACGCCAGTGCCCCGGCCTACCAGTTGGCGTGGATGGCTGCCAAGAACCGCGCAGGCCAAAGCCGAAGCCGAGGTGGTGTTGCCAATGCCCATCTCGCCAGCAATGAAGACATCACAACCCTGAGCCTTGGCCGCTTGAACGGCTTTGAACCCGGCTGCCAATGCTGCAGACAGTTGCGTTTCCGACATGGCGGGGCATTCGTTAAAACAAGCTGTGCCTTGCGCCACCTTTGAACGCTGAACGCCAGCGAGTGCTTCATCTCCGCCCAAGACACCGACATCAACAACCGACAACACGGCAGCATGCTGCTTTGCAAGTACACAAATGGCAGCACCGCCTGCAGAAAAGTTGGCCAGCATTTGCGCAGTGACAGATTGCGGGTAAGCCG
>JBEIKS010000028.1:0-14315 GCA_040379625.1 Burkholderiaceae bacterium | reverse complement strand
GGTTGCCTCCTGATGTTCTACAACGTTCACCCCTTGGCTGCTTACGCTTTGGTGGGGCTTGGAGCGGCTGCTTACTCGCCCGCCAAGTATGGCATTCTCACGGAGCTGCTTCCAGCAGAAAAATTGGTGGTTGCAAATGGCTGGATTGAGGGCCTTACCGTGGGTTCCATTATTTTGGGAACGTTTGTAGGCGGCGCGCTGATCAGCCCAACGATTTCTAATCTGCTGCTGTCTTTCGATCTTGTTCCGCAAGTCGACACAGGCATTGACACTGCTCCAGAGGCAGCCATGTGTGTGATCATTCTTTTTTATAGTCTGGCTGCGATTTTCAACTTACGAATTCCGGATACGGGGGTTCGCTACGACCGCCGGGGTAAACACCCGCTGGTGCTTTTCAGACAATTTCAAAAGTCGTTCAAAGTGCTTTGGGCTGACCCGCTGGGTCAGGTTTCACTTGCGGTCACCACCTTGTTTTGGGGGGCTGGCGCCACCTTGCAGTTTATTGTTCTTAAATGGGCAGAAACAGCTTTGAACATGCCTTTGAACCAAGGCGCCCTGCTTCAGGGTATCTGCGCGATCGGGGTTGCGGTGGGTGCCGTGATGGCAGCGAGGTACATTCCGTTGCGCAAATCACTGCGGGTGATTCTGGTGGGGGTTGCCATGGGCTTGGTGGTGATGGTGATGACGCTCGTAACAGACAAATGGGTTGCGTTTCCGCTGCTGATTATTATCGGCGGCTTGTCCGGGTTTTTTGTGGTGCCGATGAATGCCTTGTTACAACACCGGGGGCACGTATTGATGAGCGCGGGGCAGTCGATCGCAATTCAAAACTTCAATGAAAACCTTTCAGTACTGACAATGCTGGGGCTTTACGCACTTCTGATTCACCTGGAATTCCACGTCAATACGGTCATTATTTTGTTTGGTTCATTTGTGACTGCCGCCATGGTGTTGGTTTATATCAGGCACCGGAGCAACCAGACTCGATTTAATGTGGAAGCAAGAATCGGCCACGAATAAGGCAGAGGGACTCCCAGGCCTTTGCTTTTAACGCGGGTTGTGCAATGAGATCTGTAAGCGCGGGTAAAACCATGACCTCTGCACTGCAACCGGGCAAAGTCAGCTCATGAGGCACGCCGTGGTGGCTGCCAACGGAGGACTGAGGACCAAAAATCGCCTGCACTGCTTCATCGCCCACTAGAACGACCCAAGAGAACGGGCTTGTCTTCAGGTGATCTTTTAAGTCAGGAACTTCAGCAAGTGTCTGCTTGAGAGACAAAAAAGTGATTTGTTCAAGCGGCATGGAGATGGCCGCAAGCATGTTTTGCAACAAAACGCCCATTTGACCGCTTGGCCTTGGGCCTTCTGGGGTGTCTGACAGTTCAAAGTTGCCTGCCATTAAAAGCCCGTTGTTGGGTGAAGAAACTGCTGTGCTAGCAGTCTTCAACTGCCACTGCGGTCCCATACCCAAGGCTTGCCAGATGTGAACGTCATTTGCATTCAACGGCTATTTTCCTCGTCAAAGGTTTGATTTGGCGATTCGAACGATTTGAAAAGCACCAGCGCATCTTCGCGCCCCACTGCAGCAGGGTAATAGTGTTTTCTAACGCCCACGAGACGAAAACCGGATTTCTCATAGATGTGTCTGGCTGAATCATTGGAGAGACGCACCTCGAGAAGCAAGCCTTCGCAACCCAGACCTTTTACGTGAGCACAGCACCAGTCCAATAAAAATGTACCCCAACCTTTGCCTTGTTCATTACGGCTGATGGCAATGTTGAGCAAATGACACTCGTCAAGAATTTTCATCAGGATGAAGTAACCCACCACTGATTTTTCAAAAGTCAGGCTCATGGCGGTGTAACCCGCGCTCATGGAGTCAGTGAAGTTGCCTCGGGTCCAAGGAAATTCATAGGCGGATTGCTCAATGGCGATGACTTCATCGAGATCGGCAATTCGCATCGGACGGACCATCAGCTTAGACATGCAGCTTTGCCTTTCTCTGCTCAGTGGTTTGCGCCACTTGGTCTCTGACATAAAGCGGCTGACATTGTGCCGGCGCGAGCCAATTTTCATGGTGCACATCGAACGCGGCCAATTCGACCAGCGCTTGGGCATTTGGCATAGCCTGGGCTTGGGTAGACGCTGGCGCTATATCGAGCAGTAAATTGGAGATGCCTGCGCCGCTGGCTGCCTGTAAAGACGCCGGGGGAAACGACTGTCGGTTTACCCCCCTCCATGACTCAAGCGCATCGCTTAAACGGGAACCATAGGCCTGCAATTGTGGTGCTTGCAGGCAGAACCATTGATTGCCGCGCAATTCATGCAGGGCGACGTATACTTCATTTTGACGTGCATCGAGTGCGGAAAAGTACAACCCGCTGGCGGACTGTGTTGAATGAAGTTTTTGCGCCTGTTCAAAGGCCAACAATTCAAGGCTTGTCTTTGTGACACATGGAACACCCCAACCGACTGCCAACCCCTGAGCCAAGCCACAGGCAGTACGCAAGCCAGTGAACCCGCCGGGACCTACGTCAGCAGCCACGGCAACGCATTCTGAAGGCGCCACGCCGGCAACAAGCATAAGTTGATGCACCTGAGAGAGGCTGTCGCTGGAGTGACTGCGATGCCCTTGCAGGGTGACGGCGTGAATGCCGCCTTGGGATGTTCTTAAGGCGATTGATCCGGTGTCTACGCTGAAACTCAAGCCCAGAACAAAGCCTTTGGTGGTGACATTACAGTCGAAGTCGAATAAACAAGCGCTCATTGTTTTTCAATCAAGGCGACGGCCTGAGCCTCAATGGCTTCGTTGCGACCCAAATAACCCAGCTTTTCGTTCGTTTTTGCCTTTACATTGACTTGATCAGCGTTGATGGAACAGGCTTTTGCAATGGCGAGCCTCATGTCGGCGATATAGGGACCCAAACGAGGCTTCTGGGCAATGACAGTGGTGTCGATATTTACAATCGAATAGCCGCAAGCGGCCAATGCGGCAACTGTATTTGCAAGTAGCAAGGCGCTGTTTGCGCCTGCATGGCTTGGGTCTGTGTCCGGGAAATGCGTTCCGATGTCTCCCATACCGGCAGCGCCCAGCAGGGCATCCGTGATGGCATGTAACAGTGCATCGGCATCGGAATGACCAAACAGCCCTCGTTCGAATGGAATGTTCACACCACCTAATATCAAGGGCCGCCCTTCAACCAAGGCGTGCACATCGTAGCCCTGCCCTATTCTCAAGCGTGTCTGTGGTTGGCTCATTAAATGTCCAGCCGCATGAGTGTTTCCACCATTTTAAGATCAGTTGCGTAGGTGACTTTCCAGTTGCGCAGCGACCCCATGACCAAACAGGGCTGCAGGCCGATGGCTTCCATGGCGCTGGCTTCATCTGTGACTTCGGTTGCGGATTCCTGAGCTTTTTTCAGCGCACGCAAGAGATCTGGGCAACGGAACATTTGCGGCGTTTGAGCGGCCCACAGCCCTGCTCTGCTGATGGTTTTTTCAATATTGGGCGTTTGACTGCCCTCGCGGATGTCTTCAACGCACGCGCGCTTGAGGGTGTCCGAGACTGGCATGGCCAGTATTCCTCCGACGGGGTGATCAATGGCAATGGCAATCAGTCTGTCTAGCATGGCGTGGGTTAAACCAGGGCGGGCGGCATCATGCACCATAACCCAAGCGCCCTCCTCGCGGGAAATGATAGCCTCCAAACCGTTGCAGACGGAGGCTTGCCTCGAGTTTCCACCGACCTTGAGTGTCTGCAATTTGGGGTGGGCGGGCAACACTGACTCCGTGGTGGTGTCTTGCTGCGCCAAAACCACATAGACCGCTTGCACAGCCGGATGCTCCAGCAAGATGTTTACGCTGAGCGTGATCATGGGTACACCGAGGACGGTGGAGAGCTGCTTTGGCTGACTTGCACCGAAGCGACTGCCAGAGCCTGCTGCAGGCACCAAAGCGACGATGCGCTGAAGTTTCGGCGCCTCGGATTCGCGACCAGACTGACCCTGATAAAAAGAAGTTTTGTTTTTTTGCATGTACGTGGGCATGGAAATGCGCAACCGAATATAATCGCGCTCTTATGCTTTTCAGCTTCGACCCCCATTATACGTGGCAAGATGGCCACCGGCTCACTTTAGCCAAGCCTACAGGCTCTTCGGACGCCTGGCTGCTGGCAGGTATTGCCCACAAAACCCAACAACTCTCACAGTTATTGGTGGTGATCTGCGCCCAACCGGCGGACACGCTGCGCCTGCAAAGTGAAATGGCCTTGTTTTCAGCCGAATTGCGCGTGGCAGTGCTGCCCGATTGGGAAACCCTGCCCTATGACACTTTGTCGCCACACCAAGATTTGGTGTCGGAACGTCTGGCCACGCTTTATGCCGCACAAACCGGACAAGTCGATGTGTTGTTGTTGGCCGCCAGCACTGCGCTACAGAAACTTTCACCACCGAGCTATCTGGCTGGCAGCACCTTCTTTTTCAAGCAAAAAGACCGCATCAACCTTGACAACCTGAGAGCGCAACTGACGGTGGCAGGCTACAACCATGTGGCACAGGTGATGTCGCCCGGTGAATATGCGACACGGGGTGGCTTGATTGATATTTTCCCCACGGGTTCGGCGCTACCTTACCGGCTGGATTTGTTTGATGCGGAAATTGAAAGCATCAAGACATTTGACGTGGACACACAACGAAGCTTGTATCCGGTGCGTGAAGTGCGTCTGCTTCCCGGTCGTGAAGTGCCGTTGGACGAAAAATCGCGCGCAGCGTTTCGTTCTCGCTGGAGAGATCGCTTTGAAGGTGACCCCTCACGTTGCGTGGTTTATCGCGACGTTGGCAATGGGGTGGCCAGCAGCGGTGTTGAATATTATCTTCCTCTGTTTTTCGAGGAAACTGCCAGCCTGTTTGATTACTTTCAAACCAACAGCAATTTGGTGATTTTAAGCCACGGTGCAATTGATGAGTCCATTGACAGATTCTGGACAGACACAAAAAGTCGCTACGCATTTTTATCCAAAGACATTGAACGACCGGTTTTAAAGCCTGAAGAAATTTTTCATGCACCGGAAGTGTTTTTCAAACATATCAGCGAATACGCGCGCATTCATTTGTCTGACAGTGCAGGCGCAATGAATCCGCAACCCGCCACGGTTGCCCTGCCCTCGCTGGCGGTGAATCGGCGTGCAGACGATCCGTTGGCGGCACTGCGCAGCTACATCGCAAAACCGCGCCGGCGCATCGCTTTGTGTGCGCCAAGCGACGGGCGGCGAGAAACACTGATGCAGTTCCTCAACGACAACCAGTTGGCGTGTGCCAATGTCGGCAGCCTTGTGGCGTTTTCTGAGATGTCGGTCGGGTTTGCCTTGGTCACGGCAGACCTTCACACCGGATTTTCAATAGTGGACGGTGATGCGGAAACCGTATTCATCACGGAAAATGAACTGTTCAGTGGAACAGTCAGACGCAGCTCAAAAAGAAAGCAGGAGCGCGCCAGCAATGTTGAGTCTCTGATCAGGGACTTGGCAGAACTGAAGGTTGGCGACCCGGTGGTGCACCAGCAGCATGGCATAGGCCGCTACCACGGCTTGGTGGAAATGGATTTGGGCGAGGGTCTGGCGGAGTTTCTGCACCTGGAATATGCCAATGGCTCCAACCTGTATGTGCCTGTTGCGCAGTTGTATGTGATTGCCCGTTACAGCGGTGCAGACCCCGAGTCGGCCCCTTTGCATGCGCTGGGGTCGGGGCAGTGGGAAAAGGCACGCCGCAAAGCTGCCCAGCAAGTTCGCGACACCGCAGCCGAGCTGCTTAATCTGTATGCGCGCAGAGCGCTGCGGCAGGGTCATAAATTTGAACTCAGCCCCCATGATTACATGGCTTTTGCAGAGAGTTTCGGCTTTGAGGAAACGGCGGATCAGGCGGCAGCAATTGAAGCTGTGATCAAGGACATGACCTCAGGCCGGCCGATGGACAGGCTGGTGTGTGGCGATGTGGGATTCGGCAAGACAGAAGTGGCTCTAAGGGCTGCGTTTGTGTCTGTGATGGATGGCAGGCAAGTGGTGTTGCTGGCGCCAACCACCTTGTTGGCAGAACAGCATTTCCAGACGTTTTCAGACCGGTTTTCAGACTGGCCGATAAAAATTGTGGAGTTGTCGCGGTTTCGGTCAACCAAGGAAGTCAATGCTTCCATCAAACTGATTAATGAGGGCAAGGCCGATATTATTATTGGCACGCACAAAGTGCTGTCGCCGGACATTCAATTTTCCAGGTTAGGCTTGATCATTATTGATGAAGAACATCGCTTCGGGGTGCGCCAGAAAGAGGCGCTGAAAAACTTACGGGCTGAAGTGGATGTTCTGACCCTGACAGCCACCCCAATACCACGAACATTGGCGATGAGCATGGAAGGCATCAGGGATTTCTCTGTGATTGCCACCGCTCCGCAGCGGCGATTGGCCATTAAAACCTTTGTGCGCAGGGAAGGCGAAAGCGTGATCCGTGAAGCCATTTTGCGTGAGCTGAAACGGGGCGGACAGGTCTATTTCCTGCACAATGAAGTAGACACCATCAACAACCGCAGGGAGATGCTGGAGCGGCTGATTCCTGAGGCGAGAATTGCAATTGCGCACGGGCAAATGCCGGAGCGCGACCTTGAAAGGGTCATGCGCGACTTCTACCAACAGCGCTTCAATGTTCTGTTGTGCACCACTATTATTGAAACCGGCATTGATATTCCAACGGCAAACACGATTCTCATTAACCGCGCAGACCGCTTTGGCCTGGCGCAGTTGCACCAGTTGCGCGGACGCGTTGGACGTTCGCACCATCAGGCTTATGCGTATCTGCTGGTTCACAATGAAGACGGCCTCACCAAACAGGCGGGCAAACGCCTTGAAGCCATCACCATGATGGAGGAGCTGGGCAGTGGTTTTTACTTGGCCATGCACGACCTGGAGATTCGCGGGGCTGGTGAGGTACTGGGGGATAACCAGTCTGGCGACCTCAAAGAGGTGGGCTTTCAGATGTACAACGACATGTTGAACGAGGCCGTTAGATCGCTGCGCCAAGGCAAAGAGCCTGACTTGATGGCGCCGTTGGGTGCCACAGTGGAAATCAACCTGCATTGCCCTGCACTGCTGCCCAACACCTATTGCCCTGACGTGCATGAACGGCTGACCCTGTACAAACGGCTGGCCAGCTCTGAAACCAATGACGAACTGGACAGCCTGCAAGAAGAACTGATTGACCGGTTCGGAAAACTGCCGGAGCCTGCAACCGCCCTTCTGAGCACCCACCGCCTGCGCATCATGGCCAAGCCCATGGGTATTGTGAAAGTGGATGCAAGCGCAGAAGGCGCTACACTGCAGTTCGATAAAAATCCGTCCATTGACCCTGCGAAGATCATCGCTTTGATACAAAAACACAAACATATCAAGCTGGCTGGACAGGACAAACTTAAAATCATTCAAAACACGCCTACCGTTGCACAGAAAATGCAGTGTGTAAAAGACTTGTTAAAACAACTGACCTGATGAACCCAACGCCATGAAACTTGCACTGCTAAGCCCTCAACTTTCTGCACCATTGGCGCACGCCACCTTTGAAAAAACTGGTTTGACCTTGGCACCGGTTGTTGAACACCGCGCCGGACTTTTTAGTGCAAAATTGATTTCCGATGTGCGGTCAAGCAATGAAGCGATCGCAGACGTTTGCAAAACTGCCGCTTGCGACTGGGCATTCGTACCTAGCGACCTGAAGGCAAAAAACTTCAAGTTACTGGCCATGGACATGGACTCAACCTTGATCAGCATTGAGTGCATTGATGAAATCGCAGATTTTGTTGGCAAGAAAAAAGAAGTGTCTGCAATTACAGAGGCAGCGATGCGGGGCGAAATCACCGATTTTTCAGACAGCCTGCGCCGACGGGTGGCCTTGCTGGAAGGCATTGACGCCGCCAACCTTGATGCTGTGTTCAAGGAACGCTTGCGTCTGAACCCCGGAGCGGACACCTTACTCGCATTTGCAAAGCAGCAGGGCTGGAAGACATTGCTGGTGTCCGGAGGGTTCACTTATTTTACGGACAGACTGAAGGCACAACTTGATTTGGACTATACAAGGTCCAATACGCTGGAAATTGTTAATGGCAAGCTGACGGGTCGCGTGTTGGGCCCGATTGTGGACGCACAATTGAAGGCTGAAACTGTGACAAATGTGGCCCAGGAACTTGGCTTTACTGCGCAGCAGGCCATTGTGATGGGTGATGGTGCCAACGATTTAAAAATGATGGCAATTGCAGGTATTAGCGTTGCATACAAAGCAAAACCGGTGGTGCAATCGCAAGCCCGCTTCGCAGTGAACTTTAACGGGCTGGAAGCGTTACCGGCGTGGTTTGAAGTCAGCGCTTGACAGTAGCGTGCGCAAATGAAAAAAGGCTGCTTTTGGCAGCCTTTTTTTGTGGATTGATTCAGATTGATGATCAGAACTGGTCAACCAACTGGACACCGATAATGTCCACTTTGACTTTGATTCTACCGTTGTAGCCAACATCGGTTGGCTGTGGGTTCAAGCCCACTTGTGCATCTGCAAAGTCGATGCGCTGATAGCCAACGTCGAGGAAGGCGTTCTTGTCGATTGTGAAGCGGGCGCCTACGTTAAAGAACTTGCGGTCATTGTCAGGCAGTGATTGCAGACGGTCTTCGTCGCCGATCGCGCTGTTCTCTTTGGCAAGACCAGCCCGCAACATCAAACGCTTGGCCACCTTGTAGTTGCCACCAAGCGCGTAACGCTGTGTGACCTGAAAACGCTGACGGGGTTTTTGGATGATCACATTGTCCAAGGTTCTGAAATCAATTTCAGTGTCGGTGAAATCTTCACGCAGGTAGCTTGCCATCACATCCAATTTTGGCGTGAGTGAGTGGAACACAGAGACGTTAAACTCAGACGGCAGCGTGATGTTTTGCCGAACTTCCTGACGATTTTGAAGAAGTGCGGCTTGTTCCGCAGAAAGGAAGCCTGCGTCACCCAAGCTTCTTACGCTATCAGGAATGTTTTGGATGTCCAGATAACCTTGATTCTTAAACTTGGTTTTCGGCCGGAAACCAAAACCAACGCGGGTTTTTTCGCTTGGCTCCCAAAGACCACCAACCTGTCCGTTGACGGCCCAGCCAAACACACGGATTTTGATGCTAGTTTCAGCATTTTCGTCATCCAAGACCGCTTGAGACAAGGGTGCTGCTAGTGGATTGGTAGGTAATGAATTGGCCACCGCCGCACGATAGTTTAGACGTGCCTTGATAGAGGTGAACATGCGCTCGTAACCCAAGGAGGCACCCAAAGAAATGGTCGGGGTTACTTTGTAGCCAGCGCCACCACTGATACGTACGACTTTCAAATCTGTACTTTCGGCTGATGTTCTACCGGGGCTGTCTGACGGATAACGAACCACCAAGCCACTGGAACCGCTGACCATACCACCGATCACCAGACGGTCGTTCATGGGCATTGCAAAAGCATTGAATGGAATTGCAACGCGCGCAGGTTTGTCGCGCTCATAGACTTTACCAGGCGTACCACTGGTAGGCCCTTGCCCGTTGGTACAAGCCTGTTTGACCGATTCAGGATTCGCAGGATACTCGCAAGGTGGTGTGTTTGAATTTGTGTAGGGAGTAAACAGTTGGGCTGCCAACAAACCGCCCACCAACTCAGCGCGCTTGAAACGGGTCAGCGCTGCCGGGTTCCAATACTGAACGGTTGCATCTTCTGCCGCGGAACTCAGACCTGCGTAAGAGTTGCCCAAACCGCTGGCACCTTGTTCGGTAAACGATGTACCGCCAGCGTAGGACGTTGGCGCATACATAACCCCTAATTGCGCAATGGCGATAGCCACCGCAATTCTAAGCGGCTTAATCATTCGATGTGTCTCCCCGAGTTCTTATGACTCTTTTTCGAATAGATGAAACTAAAGTAATTTTTCTTACGAGCGTTCGAATGCTAAATGATTCAGGCGCTCTAGTCTATTGCCTCTAGAAAAAAATATCGAAAATAATTTAACAATTTGACCTGATTGCTGTCTAAAGGCGAACCTTCAGAGCAAGTAGCCTTTTGCCAAATCCAAAAAGCTGCGAAGGCTTTCTTCCTTTTTACCGTCTTCCCACTTCAACTCTTCCGCTAAAATATCAGCCACCAAAGGCGCCACCTCAATAGCGGATTTCGCATCTAAAAACAAAGACCTATGTCTTCTGGCAAGCACATCTTCAACGGAGTTTGCGAGTTCATTCCGTACGAAAAATACAACCATCGCACGGCTGAGATTCAAGCGTGGATGCAGTATTTCATTGGCCCCCGGCAGCGCATTAACCACCGAACGGTCTGAGCCCAAGCCATCAATGGGGGAATCAAAATTTAACAATGTTGGCTTATTGGCCGTGGCTCCGTGCAACAGCATATCGGCTGTTTTAGACTGCCGTTTTGGCAACTTGAAAAGTGATATGGCTTTGTCGATCACCTCTTCGGCCATGCTGCGGTAAGTGGTCCACTTGCCACCGGTGATGGTGATCAAACCGGTTTTCGAAACAAAAATGGAATGTTCCCGTGAAATGCCGGAAGTGTTGCCGCTGTCGTCTTTTTCAGGTTTGACCAATGGACGCAAACCGACAAAAACACTTAACACGTCTGAACGTGTTGGCTTTTTATTCAGGTACTTCGCAGCAGTTCCTAAAATGAACTCGATTTCTTCTTGCAAGGGTTTGGGTTCGGAAGGCGCGTCGTCCCTTGGGGTATCTGTGGTTCCCAGAACCGTTTTACCCAACCAAGGCACAACGAACAGCACCCGGCCGTCTTCGGTTTTTGGAATCAGCAGTGCATGACTGGAGGGGTGAAACGACTCATCGACCACGAGATGGACGCCTTGACTGGGTGCCAGTCTGGCTTTTGCATTGGGGTCGTCCATACGGCGTACATCATCTACCCAGACGCCTGTGGCGTTTATCACGGTGCGTGCACTCAAGCTCAAAGGCTGACCGCTGAGCGGATGCTCAACCGTGACACCGGAAATTTGCTCTCCCGCCCCCTCTGGCTCTTTAAGCAAACCTGTGACGGGAAGATAATTCACGGCGTTACCACCGAGCTTAAACAAGGTGCGCACCAGACTGATGGCCAGGCGCGCATCATCGAATTGGGCATCGTGGTACTGCACCCCGCCTTTCAGGCCTTGTGCTGCGACGGTGGGCAAATAGGCGACTGTTTTTGCCAAGGAGAGCCAGCGACTGCGACCAATGCCCAAGGCGCCGGCCAAGAGGTCGTAGAGCACCATGCCTATCCAGTAGAACGGCCTGTCAAACCAACGGTAAGTGGGAATTACGAAAGACAAAGGCCTGACGAGGTGCGATGCATTTCGGGCCAAACGCCCTCTTTCCGCGAGTGCTTCGCGTACCAAGGCAATGTTGCCCTGTGCCAAATAGCGCACGCCGCCGTGAACCAGTTTTGTAGAACGGGAACTGGTGCCTTTGGCAAAGTCTTTGCCTTCAAGCACCAGAACGGAAAATCCTCTTGAGGCAGCATCTACGCCCGCCCCCAAACCGGTGGCACCACCGCCGATGACAATGACATCCCAGACTTTGCCGACAGCGGCTTCCTGCAGAAAACGGTTTAATGCTTCTTGACGACTAGGCAATTTCCCAACTCCTCGCTCTTTCAACGGCACGGTGCCAACGCGATAGAACGGCTTCGCGCGAATCAGCAGAGATGGAGGGCTCAAATCGCTTTTGAACCTTCCAATGCTGTTTCAATTCATTCACATCTTTGTAAATGCCAACCGCCAGTCCGGCCAAATAAGCCACGCCAAGCGCCGTGGTTTCGGTAACTTCAGGACGAACAACGGTGACGTTGAGCAAATCGGCCTGCATCTGCATCAACAAGTCGTTTCGGGCTGCACCGCCATCAACGCGCAATTCCGCCAGCGACTGCGCGCCATCCTTCTGCATGGCACTGACCAGATCAACCGTTTGCAGCGCGATGGATTCAAGCGCCGCGCGGGCAATGTGGCATTGAGTGGTGCCACGGGTCATGCCGATCAGGGTACCGCGCGCATAGGCATCCCAGTGAGGGGCGCCCAAACCGGCAAACGCGGGCACCAACACGACTCCACCTGTATCGGAGACCCGCATGGCGAGTTCTTCAACCTCAGCAGAGGATTTGAACAACTGCAAACCATCGCGCAGCCACTGCACCACGGCACCAGCCATAAAAACGCTGCCCTCCAGCATGTAGGTGGTTTCACCTCGCATGCGCCAGCCAATGGTGGTTAGCAGGCGTTGCTGTGAGGCCACCGGCTTTTCTCCGGTGTTGAGCAACATGAAGCAACCCGTACCGAAGGTATTTTTTGCCTCGCCAGGTTCAAAACAGGTTTGCCCGAAGGTGGCGGCTTGTTGATCTCCCGCGGCGGCCGCGATGGGGATTTCTCCGCCGAACAGGTTTGCCTCCGTGTGCCCCACCACCCCGCTGCTGTCCACCACGGCGGGCAATACGGCGTGGGGAATGTCGAGCAAAGCCAACAGGCTTTCATCCCAACACAAGGTGTTGATGTTAAAAAGCATGGTACGCGAGGCATTGCTGGCGTCGGTGACATGCACCTTGCCGCCCGTGAGACGCCAGATCAGCCAACTGTCGATGGTACCGAAGGCCAACTCGCCTTTTTCAGCTCGCGCCCTCGCGCCGGGAACATGGTCGAGCATCCAGGCCAGCTTGGTGGCAGAAAAGTAGCTGTCTACTTCAAGACCGGTTTTTTCGCGTATGGCCTGGGCATGGCCCTGCGCTCTCAGGGTGTCGCAGAGGGCGGCGGTTCGCCGGTCTTGCCAAACGATGGCTGGACACACGGGCATACCGGTTTTTCTGTCCCAAAGCACAGTTGTTTCGCGCTGATTGGTAATTCCCAAACCAGCGATCTGGGCTGCCTTCAAGCCGGCGAGCTCCAGGGCATGCTGGACACATTTGGACTGGGTGAACCAGATTTCCAAGGCGTCGTGTTCCACCCAGCCAGGCTTGGGATAGTGTTGTTGAAACTCTTGCTGGCTGCTTGCAAGAATTTTTCCAGTTTCGTCAAAAATAATGGCTCTGGAGCTTGTTGTACCTTGATCAATTGCCAATAAATAGGACATTTGCACCTCACTCGCTCGTCATTGCATCAACCGCCTTGCCAACCACTTTTCCACCAACGTCAATGGCGGCACCCGCTGCGGCGCCTCCTACCGTAATGGCGGCACTTGCAGCCGCGCCACCGATCGAAATTGCTGCGCCAGCCGTTGCCCCAAGAACCGAACATCCGGAAAAATGAGTCAAAATCACAAGACTCACTACAAACTTCAGACACTGATATAACATTGGGATCTCCGAACAAACGTTCGAAATCATAACAAGTCAGCCTCGAGACGGGTCACTAAAACATGGAAAATCTGCACACACGGTGGCAAAGTGCCAGCATAAATGCAAACGGCTTGACGATATTTTATGAATCTTTGGGCAATCCAGAGGCGCCAGCCGTTATTTTGGTCGCTGGGTTGGGATGCCAACTAACGATGTGGCCAGACCAGTTTTGCGAGTTGATGGTTAAACAAGGCTTTCGTGTCATACGTTTCGACAACCGGGACATTGGCCTGAGTTCCGAAGTGAACCGGCACGTTAGGGTGAGCGTGCCCATGGCGTTTCTCAAGAGTAAATTGGGACGCCCCATTCCGAGCAATTACACATTGCACGACATGGCAGATGACCTGCTGGGCTTGATGAACGCCTTGCGCATTGAAGCGGCACACCTTGTGGGTATTTCAATGGGTGGAATGATTTCCCAAATTGCAGCGGCCACACATCCGAAGCGTTTCAAGTCCATGAGCTTGATCATGACAACCACAAACAGCCCGAAATTGCCCGGTCCGACCTGGAAAGTCATGAACAACATGTTTCTGAAAAAACCCAGGGATGCATCAGTGGAAGCATTTTGTGAACATGTGTCGCGGGTTTTTCAGGTGATAGGAAGCCCGGCCTACCCGACCGATGAAGAAGAACTGATGACAAAGGCCAGAAACAGCTTTTTGCGATCCAAACGGTCAGCAGGCGTGATGCGGCAGACGAATGCAGTTATGGCAACAGGTTGCCTTGAAAGCTCGACACGCAACATACAGACGCCTACGCTGGTGATTCATGGACTCGCAGACCCGTTGCTGCGGCCCGCCTGTGGCAAGCGGGTGGCGCAACTGATCCAAGGCGCGACCCTGGAACTGATTGATGGCCTGGGGCCCGACTTGCCGGCGCCATTGATGCCTCGGCGGT
>JBEIKS010000027.1:0-14437 GCA_040379625.1 Burkholderiaceae bacterium | reverse complement strand
TGATCATCGGTGGTTGTCTGGTTGGGGCGACGATCGCAGGTAACAGCGGCCAGGTTTTAAAAGCCTTGGGCAAGGCGCTGGGCGCATGCTTCAAGCCACCGCACTTCAAGAAAGACGGTTTCATGGGCTTGATGGCCTGCCTGTTCGAAATTTTGTCGAAAGTGCGTAAAGAAGGGTTGATGTCTATTGAGCAGGACGTTGAAAACCCAGAGTCAAGTGCAATATTTTCTAAATATCCTGACATTTTGCATGATCATCACCTCGTGGACTTCATTACGGATTATCTTCGCTTAATGGTCAGCGGAAACTTGAATCCCATGGAGATAGAGAACTTGATGGACAGTGAGCTTGATACTCACCACGCCGAGTCGCACACAGCGGAATCTGCACTGTCGAAAATGGCCGACGGTGCGCCGGCCTTCGGTATTGTGGCGGCGGTGATGGGTGTGGTTCACGTGATGGGTTCTGTGGGGCAGGTGTCAAACGCCGAACTGGGCAACATGATTGCGGCAGCGTTGGTGGGAACTTTTCTGGGTATTTTGATGGCGTACGGATTCATGGCGCCGCTGGCAAACGTGTTTGCCCAACTCGAGTCGGAAAACGGCAAGGCGCTGGAGTGTACCAAGACAGTGTTGCTGGCCAGCTTGAATGGTTATTCACCCGCAGTGGCCGTTGAGTTTGGACGCAAGGTGTTGTTTTCACCGCTGCGACCATCCTTCAAAGAGTTGGAAGAATTCGTGAAGAACGCCAAGGGTAAATAATGGCGACCGAATCGCAAGACAAAGCCCCGATTATCGTCATCAAGAAGATAAAGAAGGGCGGACACGGTGCACACGGTGGCGCTTGGAAAATTGCTTACGCCGACTTTGTGACCGCGATGATGGCGTTCTTTTTGCTGATGTGGTTGTTGGGCTCCACCAGTGAAGGTGATTTGAAAGGCATTTCCGAGTTTTTTAATTCGCCTTTGAAAGTGGCCATGTTGGGAGGCTCGGGTGCCGGAGACGCAACTGCGTTGATCAAGGGGGGCGGCACGAACCTTTCCAAGTCTTCCGGGCAGGAAATGCGGGGTGGTAAACCCGACAAGAATGTGTCTTTGGAGGCAGCAAAAGAGAAGGTGGCAGAAGACGAAGCCAAGAAATTGAGCAAGTTGAAGTCAGAGATTGAGGCAATGGTGGACGCGTCGACCGAAATGCGACAGTTCAAGAACCAAATCAGGCTGGACATTACTCAGGAAGGTTTGCGAATACAGATTGTTGATGAAAAAAATCGACCGATGTTTGATTCGGGAAGTGCCGCGCTGAAAGGTTACATGCGCGACATCCTGATTCAGATTACCCGGTTGCTCAATGAAGTGGACAACAAGATTACCTTGTCCGGTCATACCGATGCTCAGCCTTACGCCATGGGGGAACGCGGTTACAGCAACTGGGAATTGTCGGCGGACAGGGCCAACGCATCGCGTCGGGAAATGACAAATGCAGGTCTGGAAGATAGAAAAGTGTTACGCGTGGTTGGGTTAGCGTCATCTGTGCCGTTGGTAAAGGAAGACCCGATGCATCCGACGAATCGCAGGATTGCAATTACGGTGATGAACAAGCGTGCAGAGGAGGCGGTCGTGACCCAGTCTTTACCGGGTGAAGCCGACACCGCTGTAATGGATAGGGATAAGGCCGCGGAGAATAGACGGTGATGATGTGCAACTTTTTACCCGGTTCGGGTTTACAAGATTCAGGTTCAGGAGTCTGAGATGAGTCAAGGCAGTTACAAGTTGATGAACATGATTGATGAGAAGGCCCGCTTAGCGGGTTCCAACAAGATGGAGCTCTTGTTGTTCTCATTGGGGTCGACAGAAATTTTTGGTATTAACGTGTTCAAGGTCAGAGAGGTTTGCGAAAGTTTACCGATCACCCGAACCCCGAACATGCCCAACGGAGTGGAAGGCATTATCTCCTTGCGAGGCATTATTTTGCCTGTACTCGACTTGGCCGCTTGCTTGAACATGTACTCAGAGGCGCCAAAAACCAAGCTCATCATCACAGAATTTTCCTCTCATACGCAAGCATTCTTGGTGGCAGACGTAGACCGAATTGTTCGTGTTGACTGGGAGCAAGTAAAGTCGCCACAGGCCATCGGTCAGGGGCATTCTTCCATGATCACGGCACTGACAGAGTTGCCTGAAGGCAAGCTTGTTTCCATCCTGGATGTCGAGCAAATTTTAGGTGATGTGATTGGCGAGCCTGAGATGCCACAAATAGAAGCGGTGGCTTCCGAACGGCCCATGCCCGTCTTTTTTGCCGATGACTCTGCTTTGGCAAGAAAGAGAATTTCTGAGGTGCTGGACCGCATGAGCCTGCCCCACCAATCCGCCAACAACGGCAGAGAGGCTTGGGAAAAGCTCAGGAACATTGCAGCCAGGGCAGAGCAGGATCACATGGAATTGCGCGATTGCGTTTCGCTGATTCTGGTGGACGCCGAGATGCCTGAAATGGATGGCTATGTTCTGACCCGCCACATCAAGGAAGATCCGCGCTTCCGCGGCATTCCTGTCGTCATGCATTCGTCACTGTCTTCGGCGGCGAATAAAAAATTGGGGCAACAAGTAGGAGTGGATGCCTACGTTGCCAAGTTCCACGCAGAAGAGCTTTCAGGAATGTTGGCCAATATGCTTCACCCCGCTTAAGGAGACCGTATGAGTCCCGATCAAATCAAATTTCTGGTGGTGGATGATTTTTCAACCATGCGCCGTATTGTTAAAAACCTGCTCAAGGAAATTGGCTATTCCAATTCCGATGAAGCTGAGGACGGCGCAGTTGCGCTGGGCAAGTTGAAGGCGCAAACCTACAACTTCGTGGTGAGCGATCTGAACATGCCCAACATGAGTGGCTTTGAACTGTTGGCCAACATTCGGGCTGATCCAAAGTTAAAGCACTTGCCTGTTTTGTTGGTGACGGCCGAAGCCAAGAAGGAAGACATCATCACAGCAGCGCAAATGGGTGCCAGCGGTTATATCGTCAAGCCCTTCACCAAAGCGACTCTGGAAGAAAAACTGAACAAGATCATCGCCAAGATGTTTGCCTAAGGAGTGTCTTGATGCAACCTGAAAACCTAAAGAGTGGCGACAGCGAAGATCTGGAAGCGCTGTTTGATTCCATCGCGGCAGAGTCTGCTCAAAAGCCGGCGATTGCTGCAAACATTGACATCGAACCCGAAAAGGTTTTTCAGCCGGGCGATGAAGCCATTGACGATGAGGACCATGATGTATTTCATCGCATTGGTGGTTTGACCCGCAGTCTGCACGACGCCTTGCGTGAGCTTGGCTATGACAAAGCTGTTGAAGGCGCTGTGGATTCCTTGCCGGATGCGCGTGCGCGTCTTGCCTACATCGCCAACCTGACCGGCCAGGCGGCTGAGAAGGTGTTGGCTGCCGTTGAAGTGTCGCAAAATTTGCAGGATCAAATTTATGCCCGCGCCAAAAGCCTGGACATGGAATTCGACCGCTTGTTTGCCCAGGAAATGGATGTCACTGAGTTTCGCAGTCACGTGCTGACCACGCATCAGTTTCTGAAAGACCTGCAAAAAGATTCCATGCAGACCAACAGCCAACTGACGGAAATCATGTTGGCGCAAGATTTTCATGACCTCACCGGTCAGGTGGTCAACCGCATCGCCACCATGGCGCAAAACCTCGAAGATCAGTTGGTCAAACTGCTTTTGGCTGCAACGCCGAAAGAGCGCAGACCTGCGGTTGATGAGATGTGGCTCTCAGGGCCTGCGGTGAGTACAGAAGGTCGCACAGACATTTGTGTCGATCAAAACCAAGTAGATGATTTGCTGGAAAGTCTGGGTTTCTAAAACCGGATCTAAAAAAAAGACAGGGGCTGTCTATGAGTGGCTTTGGTGATGCTCAGGAATTGTTGCATGACTTCCTGACAGAGGCGGGCGAATTGCTGGAGGATGTTGACAGCAAGCTCGTTGAGCTTGAGCAATATCCGGATGACAACGGTTTGTTGAACACCGTGTTCCGCGGGTTTCATACCATCAAGGGTGGCGCTGGTTTTCTGGAAGCGCATGCCCTGGTGGATTTGTGCCATAAAACAGAGAACCTGTTTGACTTGCTGCGTTCCGGCAAGAAACAACTTAACTCTGAAATGCTGGACACCATTTTGGCAGCCACTGGCGAGGTTCGCCGCATGTTCGGTGAAATGGCGGGCGGTGCCATGCCAGGTGCCGCGCCTTCAGAAATGCTCCAGGCGCTGGCAGATGCCATTGACGGAAAACAGACAGCGGCTCCGCCCAAGTTGGCTGCTTCAAGTGCGCCGGCGGTTGCGGCTGCCAAGCCTGTTGTCATGACGGGTTTGTCTGACGAAGACAACGGATTTTTTGCAGACGATGTGCCCTCCAATGACAATGTCGACTGGTCGGCTTTGTACACAGCCGTTGTGGGCGTTGAGCCCAAGGGTGGCTCAGTTGGCAATTCAGCAGCCTTTGAGGCCGAGCGTGTGACGCAGGCGGTGTCTCGCCAATCTGCGGCAGCCGTGCGTCCCAAAGCGGATTCACCGCCACCGGCCAAGCCTCGCGGCAATGCGCCCACAGCGCAGGTCAAAGAAAACACCATTCGAATTGACACGGCACGCTTTGACCAGATTTTGAATTTGTCGGGTGAAATCGGGCTGACCAAAAACCGTTTGAACTGCTTGCGGCAAGATCTGACGCGTGGCAACAATGAAGAGGAAACCCGCCGTAATCTTGACCTCGTCATCGGGCAGCTCGACATGCTCGTTTCCGATTTGCAAACCGCCGTGATGAAAGCGCGCATGCAACCGGTGGGCAGTGTGTTTAAAAAATACACCCGTTTGGCGCGCGATGTGGCGAGGAATCTGGGCAAGGATGTGGAGTTGGTGATTCTGGGTGCTGAAACCGAGGTGGATAAATCCATTCTTGAAGAGCTCAATGATCCGCTGGTTCACTTGGTGCGAAACTCCGTAGACCACGGCATTGAAACACCCGCAGAGCGCCGCGCTGCGGGCAAACCTGAAAAGGGTACAGTGACTTTGGTGGCCAAGCAGGCGGGCGACCACATCATTGTGGAAATTTCCGACGATGGCAAAGGCATGAAAGCAGAAATGCTGCGCCAGAAAGCCATTGAAAAAGGTTGTATTGCAGCAGACGAAGCCGGGCAACTGAGCAATGCGGAATGTTTGCAACTGATTTTCCTGCCAGGTTTTTCAACAAAAACCGAAGTCACCGATATTTCTGGTCGGGGCGTGGGTATGGATGTGGTAAAAACCAACATTCAAAAGCTCAATGGTCGCATTGAAATTAACTCGGAGCCTGGTCAGGGTTCGAGAATGACCATCCTGTTGCCGCTCACGCTTGCGATTTTGCCGGTGCTGATGCTTCGACTGGAAGAGCAGATTTATTCCCTGCCTTTGTCGTCCGTGCGAGAAATCATTCCGATTGAAGAAGACAAAATCCAGTATGTAGGCGGCAGGGCAAATCTGGTGGTCAGGGGTGATGTATTGCCGATTGTAGACCTCGCAACCTTGTTGGGCAGAGAGTCTGCGCCCAACCCCAAAGTAGGTGTTTTAGCCGTCACCGGGCAACGTACCGTGGTGCTGGCAGTAGACAGTCTGTTGGGGCAAGATGAGGTGATGATCAAGCCGCTGGAGGGTATCAAACCCAAAGGTGTGTCTGGCGCTACTTTGTCAGGAGAGGGCCTGCTGGTGCTGGTTCTAGAGCTTCGCGAGCTCATGGAAGGGCATCAGTACTAAAGTTCCAGGCTGGCTCAATCCTTGAGCCATGCCTTGAATTCGTCTTGTACTTTCACCAGGTTTTTCAGTAAATCCCAACCCAGTCTTTCGGCGTCATCCCAACCGGCTTTTCCGAGTTTCAATTGTTCTTCCATCACCCGGATGCTTTCGGAAATTCCCATCGCTCCGACCGCAGCGCAAGAGCCTTTCAAGCAGTGCAATTCCTTTTTCAACTGATTCAGGTCTTTCGATCCGATGGCGTCCAACAGAGAATCTTTCTGTCTGGAGAAGTCGGCTTGAAATGTAAAAATCAAATGTTTTAGCAAATCGATGTCCTGACCCAGTCTTTCAAGCGCTTCCTCAGGACGGAAGAGGTTTGACACGATATTTTGCATTGTTAAATAGCCCTGTTGTTAGCCCTCTATTTGCCCCTTAATTAAAACTTAAGTTTTCCATAATGGAGCCGTTAAAAGACGGATTTCGCTTGTGGCAGAAGAAAAAGATACAGAAAAGGAATTACCCGCCTCAGAGCGAAGGCTACAACAAGCCAGAGAGGAAGGGAATATCCCCCGGTCAAGAGAATTGGCTGGTGGCACAATTCTTTTAGGTGCTGTGCTTATTTTGAGTGCTTTAGCAACGCCTTTACTCACAAAATCTGAAAGTCTCATGCGTTTGGGGTTGCAACTCAAGCGTGAAGATGCATTTGATCCGCTTCGAATGCTCAACCAATTCGCTTCCATGTTGTTGGAAAGTCTCTGGATACTGATGCCGGTGTTGTTGATTGCCATTGTTGGTGCCATTTTAAGCAACGTGGCCATCGGCGGATTGATCATTTCCGGAAAAGGTCTGACGCCTGATTTCAGTCGCATTAACCCGGCCAAGGGTTTGGCCAATATTTTTTCCAGCAATGGTTTGTTCGAATTGATCAAGGCTGTTGTCAAGGCGAGCGCCATTGGTTATCTGGGTTACTGGCTGATCAATCGCCACACTGAAAAGTATGTCGCCATGTCTGCCATGCCTTTGGAGCATTCCTTAAACGAATCCGCTTCTCTGGCCATTGGTGATGCCATTTATTTCGCCTTGTTGTTTTTCTTTCTGGTGGCGCTGGATGTGCCTTATCAGTTGTGGAAATACTACAAACAAATGCGAATGTCACTGGAAGATTTAAAACAAGAGTCACGTGATTCAGACGGTGACCCGCACCTGAAAGCCCGTATACGCCAGTTGCAGCGCGAGGCTGCGCGCAAACGCATGATGGCGGCGGTGCCCCAGGCCGACGTTGTGGTCACCAACCCTACGCACTACTCTGTAGCCTTGAAGTACGACAGAGAAAAGGGTGGCGCCCCCAAGGTGGTTGCAAAAGGCATGGGTGAAGTCGCATTGAAAATTCGCGAATTGGCAAAAGAGCACCGGGTTCCCGTCATGGAAGTTCCGGCGCTTGCCCGTGCTTTGTATCGCCACGTTGAGCTTGAGCGAGAAATTCCCGACACGCTCTACACCGTGGTGGCCAAGTTGCTGGCCTACATTTATGCCTTGTCTTCAGGCCGTGCGCACATGATGGCGCCTGTGACGGAAGCCGATGTACCTCCCGGACTTGACCCGGGCGTTGATACAACGGAGACCTGACCATGGTGCTGTTCGGTGTTGATTTACCGCTGCTTGATAAAATCAGTGAGAAGATTCCCAGCAAGGGTCTGCAATCCATAGGCGCGCCTGCATTCATTGTTGCTGTGATGGCCATGATGATTTTGCCGCTGCCTGCCGCGGTGCTGGATTTGTTGTTCTCTTTCAACATCACTTTGGGCTTGATGGTGCTGATTGCCAGCATGTACACCAAGCGCCCCCTGGATTTTGCTTCCTTCCCGACTGTATTGCTGGTCACAACCCTGTTGCGCTTGAGCTTGAACGTTGCCTCCACCCGTGTGGTGCTGATGCACGGACACGAAGGTACGGACGCTGCCGGAAAAGTGATTGAAGCCTTCGGTCAGTTTTTGGTGGGCGGCAATCTGGCGGTGGGTATTGTGGTGTTCGGTATTTTGATGGTTATCAATTTTGTGGTGGTGACCAAGGGTGCGGGCCGTATTGCCGAAGTGTCCGCACGTTTTACCCTCGATGCGATGCCCGGCAAGCAGATGGCCATTGATGCGGATTTGAACGCCGGCCTGATTGCAGAAGCCGAGGCGCGCAAACGCCGTTCTGAAATTTCGCAGGAAGCCGAGTTTTATGGCTCCATGGACGGTGCCAGCAAGTTTGTTCGCGGCGACGCCGTGGCCGGCATCATTATTCTGGTGCTCAATATTCTGGGTGGTCTGGCTGTTGGCGTGTTGCAGCACAATTTGAGTTTTGCCAAGGCGGGTGAGTATTACGTCATTATGGCGATTGGTGACGGCTTGGTGGCACAGATCCCCGCCTTGCTGATTTCCGTTGCTGCCGGTCTGGTGGTGGCCCGTGTGGGGCAGGGGCAAGACATTGGTACCCAAGTGGCCAGTCAGTTGTTCGCCTCGCCTCAGGCCCTCTACATCACCGCAGGTATTGTGGGCATGATGGGTCTGATTCCCGGTATGCCCAACCTGGCTTTTATTTTGCTGGCAGCCGGTACCTCTGCCGTGGCTTACAAAGTGCAAAAGATGCAGGCGGAAAAGCCTGCGTCTGCAGCGCCCGTTGAAAAAGCCGCCGTCGCAGAAAACACAGAAGCCAGTTGGGATGACTTGCAACCCGTGGATGTGATTGCACTGGAAGTCGGTTACCGCCTGATTCCGCTGGTTGATAAAAATCAGGAAGGCGATTTGCTCAAGCGCATCAAGGCGATCCGTAAAAAGTTTGCGCAAGATGTGGGTTTTCTTCCGCCTGCGGTTCATATCCGCGACAACCTTGAATTGCGTCCCAGTGTTTACCGCATCTTGCTCAAGGGCGTTCCCATGGGCGAGGGTGAAGTGTTTGTGAATCAGTTGCTGGCGATTAATCCGGGGCGTGTGAGCATGCAGTTGCAAGGCAACGTCACCACAGACCCCGCGTTTGGCTTGCCCGCCACTTGGATAGAGCAGAGCATGAAAGAGCAAGCCCAGTCTGCCGGTTACACCGTGGTGGACGCCAGCACGGTGGTTGCTACGCATCTTTCGCATTTGTTGCAGACCTCGGCAGCCCAGTTGCTGGGCCGTGCGGAGTCTCAGCAGTTGCTGGACCATTTCTCCAAGAGCACGCCAAAGGTGGTGGAAGATTTAACGCCCAAGTTACTGCCGCTGGCCACTGTTCAGCGTGTTTTGCAAAATTTGCTGGAAGAGGGTGTGCATATCCGCGACCTGCGATCCATCTTCGAAACCCTGCTGGAAAACGGACCCCGTACCCAGTCGCCGGCCGAACTCACCGCTGCCGTTCGCATCGCCTTGGGGCGAGCCATTGTGCAGGCACTCAGCGGAGGAACTTCCGACCTGAATGTTCAGGTGCTCGATGGCCGGCTTGAACAATTGCTGACCCAGGCGCAGGCCTCGGTCGGACCCGATCAAATCGGCATTGAGCCGATGCTTGCAGAAACATTAACGCAACAAATCAGTGACGCTGCAGCGCGTCAGGAAGCCGCCGGACAGAGCCCTGTCCTGCTGCTGCCTGATGCACTGAGGTTGCCGCTGGCCAAGTTGCTAAAACGCGCTGTGCCCCGCTTGCGGGTGTTGTCGCACAGTGAAATCCCCGAGTCGAAAACGATTAGGGTGGCATCCGTTGTGGGAGCGAAATCATGATGCTTAAAAAATTCACGGGTGCCAGCACTCGAGAGGCCTTGAAAAAATTGCGTGAAGATCTGGGCGAGGAAGCAGTCATTCTTTCGACCAAGCAAACCGCCTCCGGTACTGAAATTCTTGCCGCACTGGCGGAAGATTTACCTGCCGCAGTGCAAAGACCTGCAAGCGGCGGTGCCTTGTCCACGCACACCGGCATGGGCGAGTCTTTTGCCGCACCGGTGGTGTCGGCAAGCACTCCCAACATGGTGAAGCGCGATGTTCAGCCAGTCTCCTGGAAACGCATTGAGGAAGTGCGTGAGCAGGAACGTGCGCATGAGCGTGAAGCCTCTCAGTCTCGCGACTTCCAACGCGAGCCGCCGATGGCTGCACGCAATGCCTCGCTGCGTGAACAAGAACTGGAAATGACCCGCCCGGTGATGGAAGAGTTGCGGCAAATGCGCGAAATGCTTTCCGAGCAAATGTCGGTGTTGAACTGGCGCACCGCCATGGAAAAAAACCCTTCACGTGCAGACCTGTGGCGCGACCTGACCGAGGCTGGTTTTTCAGCCGTTTTTGCCCGCACCGTGGTGGAAAAATTACCGGATACCTTGAGCGGGGAAGATTCCAGACGCTGGCTGGGTGAAGTCATGACCCGCAACCTCAACATCTGTCCCGCCTCTGATGAAATTGTGGAGCGGGGTGGCGTGTATGCGCTGGTGGGGCCAACGGGGGTCGGAAAAACCACCACCACGGCAAAGATGGCAGCCCGTTGCGTGGTGAAGTACGGTGCGCAGTCTCTGGGTTTGATCACCACAGACAGCTACAGGATTGGCGCACAAGACCAACTTCGCATCTACGGCAAGATTCTCGGCGTGCAGGTCTACACGGCACAAACCGATGCGGACCTGTCGCAATTGCTGGACAGTCTCTCACGCAAGCACCTGGTGTTGATTGATACGGTCGGCATGGGGCAGCGCGATGAACGTGTGGAAGAGCAGACCCGTTTGCTGGCATTGTCCAATGTAAAGCGGGTGTTGCTGTTAAATGCAGTGTCTCAGGCTGAAACATTGGAGGATGTGGCCAGAAACTACCGGGGTGAGGGTCTGCATGGCGCCATCATCACAAAAATGGATGAGGCCGTGAAACTCGGCGGCGTACTTGATGTGGTGATTCGCCACAAACTGAATTTGCATTACATGGCAACTGGCCAGCGGGTTCCTGAAGATTTGTTTCCTGCCGAAGCCACTGCCTTGTTGCGTCGTGCGCTCAAGCCCAGCGCAAAAAACGCTTTCTCCATGTCCGACAAGGAACTGGAATGGAAGATGGCCAAGATGCCTGCCTCTGACGATGACTGGATGAACTGAGGTCAATGATGGATCAAGCCAACACACTGCGAAATTTGCTGGGTACCAACGGTTGGCCAATTGTTCCCGTGATGGGCGACATGAACCGCGACGACGCCTCTTTGCTGGCGGCCTTCATGGTCGATGCCGCAGCAGAAGAAGGCAACGGCGGTGCAGTGGTGGACTGTGCGCGCTACGGGTTGGTGCATCAGTTGAAACTAAAGATGCGTTACGACGTTTCCAACTGCCTCAATGGCGATTTGCCACCAGAGGCTGTGGCCTTGAGTTGGGGCGATCGCCGCGTGTGCCTGCCCTCCAATCGCGGCTTGGAGTTGCTGGCCTGCACGCCCTTGTACCGTCAGCGCCTGCTGCATGCGCTGAGCGGATTGCTAAACGCTTGCGACGAAGTGTATATGACCTTGCCGTTTTCCCACGTTGAAGTGGCCTGCGAACTGAGCACACAGGCGCCTCACTGGTTGTGGATTGTGGAGCCCAACAGTCACAGCGTCACTCAATGTTACAAGGCCATGCGGCACGCTGCCTTGCGCTGCGGTAAGATTGCACAACGTGTGCTGGTTGCTCGTGTGAAGACGGCATCCGAAGCCGACAATGTATTTGCCGAGCTGGAACATGCAACGCGCCATTTCTTTCCTGGCGCGCTGGAATATGCGGGGCAGCTTTCCGGGCCTCAGGTCGCGCTGGCTCTGAGAGCGCGCACTCGAATCGAGACTCAATTGGTGAGTCAACTCTGCTGATGAGGATCTAAGGATGTATACCGCTGCGGGCGTGATGGACAGGCAACAAATGGTGGACCGGTACATACCGTTGGTCCGCCGTATGGCGCATCATCTGATTGCAAAATTGCCGGCGTCAGTACAAATCGATGATTTGATTCAGGCGGGTCTGATTGGTTTGATGGACGCCATCGGTCGCTTTGAAGAAGGTCAGGGCGCGCAGTTTGAAACTTACGCGACACAACGCATCCGCGGTTCCATGCTGGATGAGTTGCGTCAGAACGACTGGCTGCCCCGTGGCTTACGTCAATCGCAGCGTCGCATCGAAGTGGCTTTGCAAAAAACCGAGCAGGCCTTGGGCCGGCCACCGTCGGAAACCGAAATGGCCAAGGCCATGGGTCTGACGCTGGAAGACTACCAGGCGCTCTTGTTTGAGGCGCGGGGTACGCAACTCATTTACTACGAAGACTACGAAGACGACGAGGGCAATGCCACCGGTTTTCTGGATCGGCAAGTAAACGACGACGAATCCGACCCCTTGGGTTGTTTAAATGATGAACGATTTAAAAAAGCGTTGGTGCAGGCCATTGAGGTCCTGCCTGAGCGTGAAAAATTGGTCATGGGCCTGTACTATGAGCAGGAGTTGAACTTCCGAGAAATCGCCGCTGTTCTCAATGTGACCGAATCGCGCATCTGCCAATTGCATTCTCAGGCAGTCAGCCGGCTGAGGGTTAAGTTGAAGGAGTGGTGAGCCCCCACAGTGATCAAAAAATCTGTTGAAAAACTGCTGCTCAAAAACAGCCTCTGGGTGGCCGCAACGGCCGCTTTTATTCCCTGGGTGGTGGTGGGTATTTTTACCCCCGCCCTCGGCACACTCTCCCTTTCTACCCTGTTTGTTGCCATTGCTGCCGGTTTGTTGGCGGCTTTGTTTTTTGCCTCAATCGGGCGGCAGGTGGTGTCCAGGCGCTTCAGGAAACTGGCGCAGTCGGAGGCCCAATTGCTGGGCTTGATGCGTTTGTCCGGCGACTGGTATTGGGAGCAAGACAACCAAGGCCGGATCACCAGCATTTTGCACCGCTCCGCTCCGCAAGCACACGCTGAATCAGGCCCCTCTGTTTTTCCGGTGCTGGGCCAAACCCGTTGGGACCTGCCGGGTCTGGAAGTGGTGGAGGGCAGTTGGGATGAAGTGCGGGGTCTGATGCAGAATCAGCAGTCTTTTGAAAAACGTCTGTTTCGCTACACTTCCCCGCAAGGCGAGCGCCTGTATTTCGAATCTTCGGGAATGCCGCAATCCGACTGGCAAGGCAATGTGTATGGTTACTGCGGCGTGTCTGTGAACGTGACCGAAGGTTGTCTGAACAAAAACCGAAGGCGTGCAGAACGTAGCTTGCTAAAAGGCCTGATGCTCGGTCTTCCTGAGCAGCGCCTGTTTTCCGATTTTGTCACTGAGTTGGCGTCAGCGCTGCACTGCGTTGGCAACATTACCCTGTGGGCGCAGCGCGCTGCCGCCCCGGCCCTGTCTGGTACTTGCAGCTTTGAACTGTTGGCCTCCACGCGTGGTGGCAGTGATTTGTCTGCCGTTACTGCAATTGCATGGCCGCAGGCACAAACAGAACTTCAGGCGCAGTGGCCCGGCGTCTGGTTTGAGTTGTCGGGCGATGACACTGACGGCGCTTTGCAAGCCCTGATTGCTGTAGAGCCGCGCAGCGGTGCAGCGCCTTCTGCAAAAGACAGGGCGCGTGTGCACGATGCCTTGTCATTGTTGATGCTGGCGCTTGAACGTCAGCGTTTCGAGGCCGAAATTCAAAAGTTCAACGAGTCCTTGGAAGTAAAAATCAGCGAACGAACAGCCGCGCTGGTGGAAACCAACAAAGAGCTGGAGTCTTTCAGCTACACAGTGTCGCACGATCTGCGCGCCCCCTTGCGCGCCATCGACGGTTTTACCAACATCATTCTTGAAGACTACGGCGATGAGGTGCCAGTTGATGCCCAGCAACTGCTCAAACGCATCAGCAACAACGCCGCACAAATGGGTAACCTGATTGACGGGCTTCTCGATTTTTCTCGATTGTTGCGCAACCAGCCGGTGCGGGTGGATGTCAGCATGCAGGGCATTGTTGAGCAATCTTGCGACCAACTCAATGCCCATGGGCGCGCCACTGTGACGGTGGGCGAGTTGCCTGCCACCATCGGCGACCCTCTGTGGTTTACCCAAGTCTGGATGAATCTCATTGACAACGCTCTGAAGTTTTCCGGCAAGAAACCGGAGCCCTGTGTCAGCATCAAGGCCGAGCCCGTGGCCGGCGGTGTCCGCTACACGGTGCAAGACAACGGTGCTGGTTTCGACCCGGCCTACAAAGAAAAATTGTTCAATGTGTTTGAGCGGCTGCACCATAAAAAAGACTTTGACGGTACTGGCGTTGGCTTGGCCATTGTGAAGCGTATTATTGAGCGGCACGGCGGTCATGTTTTTGCTGACTCCCAACCGGGTGAGGGTGCTTGCTTCGGGTTTTATTTGCCCACACAAACCCTTGCAGAGAAATAAGAGAGAAACGAATGAGTGATATTCCCGAACTGGTTGATATCGTCTTGGTGGACGACAACATCAACGATGCCGAACTCGCGCTGCGGGTCATACGAAAAACTGCGCCAGGTGCACCTCAAATTCATTTGGAAGACGGGCAGCGGGCAGTTGAATATTTCGACGCTCTGGCCGCCGCAATGGAATCGCAGTCGGGCAAACTTCCACGTTTGCTGTTGCTGGATTTGAAGTTGCCCAAGCTCGATGGTCTGGAAGTGCTGCAGCATATCCGCAGCAAGCCTTGTTTTCAGTCTCTGCCGGTGGTGGTGCTTTCTTCTTCGCGCGAAATAAGCGACGTTGAGCGCGCCTATGCCTA
>JBEIKS010000026.1:0-14455 GCA_040379625.1 Burkholderiaceae bacterium | reverse complement strand
TTGAATTTGTGGTTAAGGAATCCAGCGTTACAAACCAGAACAGTAAGCTGGTGGCGAAAATGCGCACGGTCTTGGTCTGCCGTCATTAAAAAAGGAAATGCTTGATGAGCATGATTGACTATGAGCAGCTTCAGGTTGGCGATAGCCTGCCGGAGCTTCAAATTTCTCCGGTGAGCCGGACAACGCTTGCGCTCTTTGGTGGTGCTTCGGGTGACCACAATCCGATCCACATCGACACGGATTTTGCCCGCCGTGCGGGCATGCCCGATGTATTCGCGCAGGGCATGTTGGGTATGGCTTGGTTGGGCCGCATCATTACCCGTTGGGCGCCGCAAAGTGCTTTGCGCAAGTTTGACGCCCGGTTTCAGGGCATTACACATCTGGGCAATGCGATGACGTGCAATGGGCGAATTGTGGAGAAACTGGAACATGGCGGTGAACGCTGCGTACGCATAGAACTGTCCAGCGCCAACCAGTTTGGCCAGACAAAAATTGTTGGCGAAGCGCTTGTCGCTTTCGTGTGAATAAAAAGGAAGAATGACCATGAGTAGAAAACTGGAAGGCAAAGTTGCCCTAGTCACAGGATCAGGCCGAGGCATAGGACGGGCCATCGCGCTTAAGTTGGCGGGCGAGGGCGCACGCATTGTTTTAAACGATCTGGATGCCGGTCCGGCAAATGAAACCGTGGATGAAATCCGCGCAGCCGGTGGCCAAGCGGTTGTCTGTGTTGGCAGCGTGACCGCCCCTGATTTTGCAGACCGCTTTGTGGGTATGGCAGTCAGTGAATTCAAGGGCCTGGATATTATTGTCAATAACGCTGGCTATACATGGGACAACGTCATTCAAAAAATGACCGACGAGCAGTGGTATGCCATGATCGACTGTCACCTGACAGCGCCGTTCCGCATTCTGCGTGCAGCTCAGCCCGTGATCCGCAATTTGAGCAAGGCTGAGACAGAGGCCGGACAGCGAGTGGTACGCAAGGTCGTCAATATTTCCTCGGTCGCTGGTCTGTTTGGCAATGCCGGGCAAACCAATTATTCCACGGCAAAAGCAGGCATTGTCGGCATGACGCAAACGCTGGCCAAAGAATGGGGTCGCCTGAATGTGACTGTAAACTGCGTGGCCTACGGTCTCATCAAAACACGCTTGACGGTCACTGCAGACGGAGCCTCAACGGCGAATATTGAGGGCCGAGACATTAAAGTGGGCGTCAACCCGGATCTGATGGCAGCCATGGAACGCGGCATTCCCTTGGGCCGCGGAGGTACACCTGAAGAAGCCGCTGGCGCGGTCTATTTGTTGTGCATTCCCGAGTCTGAGTATGTGAGCGGTCAAACACTGCTTTGCAGTGGAGGTCTGACCGGTATTTGAGTGGGGCTGTGCGGGGGCATGCCCCCGCAACAGTCGCTAAGTATTCTAAAGAACGATATCACTTGCCGACAGAAGCGAGACCCCTGTGAGTTGAATCGCAAATTCCGCTGCTGTTGATCCATCCACGCTACCATACAACACACCGTTGGTGAACCACAGGGCCCCGTTTGCCTGAGCGCTGCTCGCAGGCGCACTGCTTAAAAAGCTGAATGAATCATTGACGGTTCTCAGTCCTTCAACTCCAATGCACGGTTTAAGCTCAGTGCAGCCAGTGAACCGGCGGCACCAGTGAGCAGATACAGACCCAAATAAGACAGGCCGAAATGGGCGGACAAGCCCAGTGTTATTAAAGGCGCAAAGGCAGCGCCGGTGAGCCAAGCCAGGTCATGGGTCAATGCCGCACCGGTGTAGCGGTATTCTGGCTTGAAATTGGCGGTGACGGCTCCAGAGGCCTGCCCATAGGACAAACCCAACAGACTGAAGCCGAGAAATATGAACAGCGATTCGCCCAATGTGCCTGCCTGTAAAAGACTGGGTGCAAAACCGCTGAAAGCCGCAATGGCGGCGGCGGTCCAGCCCAAGGTGGTGCGTCGTCCGAATTGGTCTGCAATGATTCCGGAGAGCAGCATGCACACGCCGGCCAACGCGGCTCCAACCATTTGCACCATTAAAAACTCGGTGACGGATCGCTGGGTGAACAGTTTTATCCAAGACAACGGAAATACGGTCACGACGTGGAAAAGCGCATAACTGGCCAGTGCTGCCAGCGCACCTACCAGCAAGTTGTAGCCCTGCGTTTTCGCCATTTCCCTGATTGGCGTGGGGCGCAGCGCCAGTGCTTCCATCAGGCGCTCATAATCGTCTGTTGATACCAGGCGAAGGCGGGCGAAGAGGGCCACGACATTAATGGCGAACGCCACGTAAAAGGGGTAACGCCAACCCCACGCTATGAAGTCTTTGGCATTCAGGGCCGACAGTAAAAATGCAAAGAGACCGGCCGCCAAGGCAAACCCCAGCGGCGCCCCCAGTTGCCCCAACATGGCATACCAGCCCCGGCGATTGGGGGGGGCGTTGATCGCAAGCAGGGACGGCAGACCATCCCATGAACCGCCGATGGCCAAGCCTTGCCCGATGCGCAGCAGGGTGAGCAGCACCACGGCGCTGGAACCGATGGAGGCCGTGCCCGGCAAAAAGGCGATGCCTGCCGTAGACACCCCCAGTAGCAACAACGCTGCCGTCAATTTTGTTTGACGACCCCATCGGTTTTGCAAAGCCATGAAAGCAACCGTGCCAAACGGCCGCGCAATGAACGCCAAAGCAAATACCGCGAAAGATTGCAGGGTGCCGTTCAATGCGCTGGACTGCGGAAAGAACACGCTTGGGAATACCAACACAGAGGCAATGGCATAAACGAAAAAATCGAAGTATTCCGAGGATCGGCCGACAATAACACCCACTGCAATGTCGCCCGGAGGCACTTTGGTCAAGCCAGCTGTACCTTGGCTGGTGACTGACGGCTTTTTTGGTGTCAATGGGGTGTGTGGTGAGGGCTCAATCTGCATTGCTCTGCGGTTTAGTTGAGTAAGGCGGGATTTTGTTCAAAAGATCAGTGTCTTGCAAGTGAAAAGGGTTCGGGGTAGGACAAAATGTCCAATGCCCATCCTTGAGCGAATTTACTACAGTTACGTTGATTCAAATCAAGCACTGTAGAAAACCATGACTGCTAAATCTCTGGTAACCGGTGCCGCACTGATACTGAGCGCCTTTTTGGCGGGTTGCGACTGGGTTGTGATGAAACCTTCAGGTGATATCGCTTCCCAGCAGGCCGATCTGATTATTTTTGCCACCGTTCTGATGTTGTTGATTATTGTGCCCGTGATTGCACTGACTTTTTTATTTGCATGGCGCTACCGTGCCAGCAACACGAAAGCCGATTATCAGCCGGATTGGGATCACTCGACCCAATTGGAGTTACTGATCTGGGGCGCACCCTTGCTCATTATTGTTGTCTTGGGCATGGTGACCTGGACCTCTACCCATTTGCTCGACCCCTACCGTCCGTTACAGCGCCTGGATGCACAAAGAACGTTGTCTGAAGACGCCAACTACCTGGAAATTCAAGTGGTGGCGATGGACTGGAAATGGCTGTTTATTTATCCGGAGCAGGGCATTGCGACTGTGAATGAATTGGTGACACCTGTAGATGTGCCAGTGCGGTTCCGCATCAGTGCATCCACCGTGATGAACTCATTTTACGTGCCCGCGCTTGCCGGACAGATTTATGCGATGCCCGGCATGGAAACCAAATTGCATGCGGTGGTTAATCGGCCAGTGGAATCTGTCGGATTTTCCGCTAACTACAGCGGTGCAGGATTTTCTGATATGCGTTTTGCCTACCGCGGCGTCAGTCAGGCCGATTTTTCATCTTGGGTGAAGAAAGTTCGGGGCAGCCAGCAATCCTTGAACACCGAACGTTACCTTGCCTTGGAAAAACCCTCTGAGCGAGTCGCTGTGCAACGTTATCAATCCGTTGAAAAAGACTTGTTCAACCGCGTTGTAAATATGTGCGTTAGTCCTGGCACTGTGTGCATGGACGTAATGATGGCCCAGGACCGCACCCGTCAGCATGACGCTGTGATGCGCCAATCCGCACTTCGAAATCCAGACCTGTGCCGCACGGCGCAGTCTGACCCGACCTTCAAGGTTGCCCTGCAAAACTGGAAGACGAGCCATGCAAATGTCCAATAACTCCCATGATCTGTTGCTAGGGCGGCTAACGCTTGATGCAATTCCATTCCACGAACCCATTTTGTTGGTCACCTTTGCGATGGTGGCCCTCGGCGGCTTGGCTGTCCTCGGTTTCATTACCCACAAGCAGTGGTGGGGTATTTTGTGGCGCGACTGGATCACCAGCATAGACCATAAAAAAATCGGCATCATGTATGTCATTTTGGGGTTGGTGATGCTGTTGCGCGGCTTTGCAGATGCCTTGATGATGCGTGCGCAACAGGCCATGGCCTTTGGTGATAACGCCGGCTTTTTGCCGCCGGATCATTACGACCAGGTTTTCACAGCCCACGGCGTGATCATGATTTTCTTTGTCGCCATGCCGTTGGTCACAGGTCTGATGAATTACTTGGTTCCGCTTCAAATCGGTGCCAGAGATGTTGCGTTTCCATTTTTGAATAACTTCAGTTTCTGGATGACTGCCTTTGGCGCAGCCCTCATCATGATGTCGTTGTTTGTGGGTGAGTTTGCGCGCACGGGTTGGTTGGCTTATCCGCCGCTGTCGGGTATTTTGGCGAGCCCGGGTGTGGGGGTCGACTATTACATTTGGTCGCTGCAAATTGCAGGTGTTGGTACCTTGCTGTCTGGCGTGAATCTCATAGTCACCATCGTAAAAATGCGTGCACCAGGCATGACGCTCATGAAAATGCCTGTCTTCACTTGGACGGCCTTGTGCACCAACGTATTGATTGTTGCTGCGTTTCCGGTGCTGACAGCGGTATTGGGCATGTTGTCCATGGACCGGATGCTGGACATGCATTTCTTCACCAATGAGCTGGGCGGCAACGCCATGATGTATGTGAATCTGATCTGGATTTGGGGTCACCCCGAGGTCTATATCTTGATTCTCCCTGTGTTCGGTATTTTTTCTGAGGTGGTGGCCACTTTCTCCGGCAAGCGTCTGTTCGGCTACGCGTCCATGGTGTATGCCACAGTGGTGATTACGCTCTTGTCTTATTTGGTCTGGCTACATCACTTTTTCACCATGGGCTCTGGTGCCAGTGTGAATTCATTCTTCGGCATCACCACCATGATCATTTCCATACCGACTGGTGCAAAAGTGTTCAACTGGCTGTTCACCATGTACCGGGGTCGAATTCGTTTTGAATTGCCGATGATGTGGACAGTGGCCTTCATGGTGACCTTTGTGATTGGTGGCATGACGGGCGTTTTGCTTGCGGTGCCACCTGCCGACTTTGTGCTTCACAACAGCCTTTTCCTGATTGCCCACTTTCACAACGTCATTATTGGTGGTGTGTTGTTCGGTCTTTTTGCCGGCATTAACTTCTGGTTCCCGAAAGCCTTCGGCTTCAAGCTTGACGCATTCTGGGGCAAGGTGTCTTTCTGGAACTGGGTGATTGGTTTCTTTCTGGCGTTCATGCCCTTGTATGTGTTGGGTCTAATGGGTGTGACACGCCGCATGAGCCATTTCGATGATCCGTCCTTGCAGATCTGGTTCCAGATCGCTGCCTTGGGTGCGGTGATGATTGCAGTGGGCATTGCCGCAATGGGTATGCAGTTCTATGTGAGCATCAAGCGCCGTCATGAATTGCGTGATGTCACCGGCGACCCATGGAACGGCCGTACGCTGGAGTGGATGACTTCGTCACCGCCGCCAGACTACAACTTCGCATTCACCCCCCGGGTGTATGAGCTTGATGCCTGGGCCCACATGAAGCGAGAAGGTTATGTACGCCCACAGACAGGTTTTGTGAGCATTCACATGCCAAAAAACACGGCAGCAGGCTTTGTGATTGCCGCCATCAGCGCTGCGCTTGGTTTTGCCTTGATCTGGCACATGTGGCTATTGGCCGGTGTTGGCTTCGTCAGCTTGCTGACAGCCATTATTGTGCACACCTTCAATTTGCAGCGTGATTTTTACATTCCAGCCGACGAGGTTGATCGCACTGAGCGCGACCGAACCGGTGCTTTGCAGGGAGCCGTTTGATGAATGCAATTGCCAGCCCCGAATTGCGGGCCCTACAAACAGAACAAGCAGACGATCTTTCCGTTGCCGATGATCGCTTTCATGTTACAGAGCACCATCCGGAAAACGGTTCCTTGTTGGGTTTTTGGCTTTACCTGATGAGCGACTGCTTGATTTTTGCGAGCCTTTTTGCAACCTACGCGGTGCTCGGGCGCAATTACGCGGGTGGTCCGACTGGCGCAGAGTTGTTTGATCTTAAACTGGTGGCAGTGAACACAGGCTTTTTGCTGTTTTCATCCATCACGTATGGGTTTGCGATGATCAGCGCACAGCAACAACAATTGCGCAATGCACAGGTGTGGTTGGCTTTAACGGGCGTATTGGGTGCAGCTTTCCTTGGTTTGGAAATATATGAGTTCATGCATTTGATAGGCCAGGGCGCCGGTCCGCAACGCAGTGGTTTCCTGACCGCATTTTTCTCCTTGGTGGGCACCCACGGTCTGCATGTGTTGTTTGGTTTGGTGTGGCTGTTTGTTCTGATGGCGCAATTGGGCAAACACGGCCTAACCGAATCAAATGAGCGCCGACTGATGTGCCTTTCAATGTTCTGGCACTTTCTTGATGTGATCTGGATCGGCGTATTTTCCTTTGTATATTTGATGGGGGTGTTGCCATGAGTGACCATTCTTCAGCAGCAGTTCCGCACGGCACCGTGCGTGGCTATCTCACAGGTTTCATATTGTCTTTGGTGCTCACCGCCATTCCTTTTTATGTGGTGATGCAAGGCAGCCTTTCAAGCGGTGCTCAAACAGCGGCGGTGGTACTGGGCTTTGCAGTAGTTCAGATTGTGGTTCACATGGTGTATTTTTTGCACATGAACACCAAAGCCGAGGGCGGCTGGAACATGCTGGCTTTGTTGTTCACATTTATTTTGTTGGTGATTGCGATCAGTGGTTCCATTTGGGTTATGCATCACCTGAACTCAAACATGATGCCCGGCATGATGCACGGTACCCACGAGATGCCATGATGTTGGGCCAACGCACACTTCTTTTGTTGGAAAGTTTGCGCCCGTGAGTGGTTTGCCCGTGTCCGATCAAGCGCAAGCGCATGCAGGCCCGGTCTGGCTGTCATTGTTATTGCTGGTTTTCAGTGGTGTATTTCTAGCCTTGGGGGCTTGGCAGTTACAACGCCTGCAATGGAAGCTTGAACTGACTTCACGGGTGCAGACCAACACAAAAGCCGAGCCTGTCCGGGTCAGCCGTGCACAGGATCTCAAGCCGTTCAGTACAGAGGCAGACGCCTATCGGCAAGTGCTTGTGCGCGGCAGGGCGGACTGCAGCAAAGCGCTGCTGGTTTCGGCGAGTACCGCTTTAGGCTCTGGTTATTGGTGGATGGTGCCTGTTGAATTGTCCGATGGCGTTTGGCTGTGGCTCAACCGGGGTTACGTGAGCCCTGGTTTTGCGAAATCCGTTCAATCAAGTGAGCATGCCTACCGTAAATCTGCTGCCTGTGGTCAAGTCTCTGTGTCTGGTTTGCTGCGATCAACGCAAACCGGCGGTGGCTTTCTTCGGGCCAACAATTCAAATCAAGGGCGCTGGTATTCCCGGGATGTGCTTGCAATGACCCAAGCGCAAGGCCTGTCGTCGGTCAATGCGCTGTGGTTTGTGGATGAGTGGCCTGCCGTTGAGAACACCTCACCAGACAACCAGCCTGTGCCGGGTTTGACACCGTTGAACTGGCCCAACCGGCATTTGGGCTATGCCTTGACGTGGCTTTCTCTTTCACTGATGGCGTTGGCAGGTGCTGTGTTCTGTTCTGTCAGAGCCCGGCATTTTGTGGTGAAATGCACGAAACGGTTAAAAATGAGGATGACGGGTGGCAAGCAACGCAGTGGGGGCGGGCATTGAGTCTGCGGTGATCGGGCAAACTGGTCACCACAATATGTTGCAATTGATTCAGTTGCGCTGGTTCGCAGTGCTCGGTCAGGTACTGTCTGTGTTTGTTGCCGTCTGGGGGCTTGGAGTTGAATTGCCTTTGCCCTCAATTCTGGCTGTTCTGGTGTGTCTGATCGCCTTCAACATCAGTTGCCATTTGCGCTGGCATGAAGAACGTGAGGTCAGTCGGCGAAGTCTGTTTCTCTCATTGCTGGTCGATGTGGGCAGTTTGACGGCACAGTTGTATTTCACTGGTGGGTTGAGTAATCCATTTGCTTTTTTATATCTGCTGCAAGTGATACTTGCAGTGGTGTTACTCAATACCCGTTTGGCCTGGTCAGTGGCCATTATTACCGTGGTGTGTCTTACTGGGTTGGCGCTCTTTAGCCCCCCCGGGTTGTTGCCGGCGCATTTGCAGGATCGCTTCTTCGATCTCTATTCACTCGGTTTACGGATTTCCTTTGCCCTTGATGCTTTTTTGCTGGTTTTTTTCATGACCAGAATTGCCCGCAATGTTCGCATGGGCGATGCCCAGTTGCTGCGTTTGCGTGAACAAGCCAGTGAAAGCGAGCAGGTACTTCGCATGGGCTTGCTGGCCTCCGGCGCAGCCCACGAATTGGGAACACCCTTGGCCACCATGTCCGTGATATTGGGCGATTGGAAACGTGAACCACTGATTTCTGATGACCCTGATTTGGCAGAAGAGTTGTTTGAGTTGGAAGATCAGTTACAGCGTTGCAAGCAAATTGTGACTGGAATATTGATGTCTGCCGGGGAGACCCGCGGCGAGATGGCTAGACGCACCTCTCTGAACGCCTTTCTCAATGAACTGGTTGCGCAGTGGCGAAGCCGGCGCAGTCCGACTTTGTTGGAGTGGCGGGGCATGGGCGACTTGAATTTACAGATGGCGGCAGACTCCACGGTACGGCAAATGTTGTTCAACGTATTGGACAATGCCTTGGATGCTTCGCCACGCTATGTGGAATTTGTGGTTGAGGTGAGTGAGGAGATGATCGCGTTTTCTGTACGCGACCAAGGCGATGGCTTTGCACCCGAGATACTTCAGAACGCCGGGCGCCCCTACAACACCAGCAAGGGACGCGCCGGCGGTGGTTTGGGCCTGTTCTTGGTTTTTAATGTGGCTCGCAGCCTGGGCGGACAGGTACAGATCTCCAACCGGCCAACGGGTGGCGCAGAAGTGCTGATTAGCTTGCCCAAGGCTTCATTGTCGGTCGGTGAGGTACCCAATGGCTGAACGACTGTTGTTGGTGGTTGAAGATGATGAAGCCTTTGCCCGCGCACTCTGCCGTTCGTTTGCGCGCCGGGGGTATGAGGTGCTTCATGCTGCCGACATTGAGCAAATGCTGGCCTTATTGAAGACTCACCACCCAACGCATGCGGTCGTGGACTTGAAGCTGTCCGGCAAGGAATCCGGGCTGGCGTGTGTCACCGCGCTGCATGCGTTTGACCCAGCGATGTTGATTGTCGTGCTGACTGGTTTTGCCAGTATCAATACGGCTGTTGAAGCCATTAAGTTGGGTGCATGCCAATACCTTTCCAAACCGTCCAATACCGATGACATTGAGGCTGCTTTCGGACATGTCGCGGGTACCCAGGAGGTTGAAATTACAAACCGGGCCACCTCGATTAAAAATTTGGAGTGGGAGCGTATTCACGAAACCCTGGTGGAAACCGATTTCAATATTTCAGAAACTGCTCGCCGCTTGGGCATGCATAGACGCACCTTGGCCCGCAAGCTGGAAAAGCAGCGAATTAAATAAATAAACCAGGCTCTGGCCAAGCTGCGGTATTTGTTTTTGCCTCTGCGTTAAGATACTCACACAACGCAAAGATCAGGCAAACATCCTTATGAAACACCACACAATTGTTCTGCGAGACGGCCGCCGACTGACCTGCAGTGAACTGGGGCCTGAAGCAGGGTCAGCAGTGCTTTATTTACATGGCAATCCGGGTTCTCGCCTTGAATTGCTAAGGCCACAGCATGCGCAGGCTTTCATTGCGGGCGGTTTGCGGGTGTTGAGCCTTGATCGTCCTGGTTACGGTGGTTCTTGCCCACCTGCAACGCATGGTCATCAATACCTTGCACAGGACATTGAACAACTGCTGGAGATATTAAAAATTGACGCTTGCGTTGTCGTGGGTCACAGCCGAGGGTCGCTGCCAGCGCTGGCACTCGGTGCCCATCTGCCACGGCGCGTCAGCGCAATTGGTTTGCTTGGGGCCACCGGCATGCCAGACGATGCGTTGTTGATGAAAGACAAGGTTGCCGCAGCAAAGTTGCTGCTGTTTTTGGTCAAGTATGCCCCGGCGGTTGCACGCAGCATGATGCGCTTGAATCATTTTTTGGATGCCGTATCTCCTGGTACACGGGTCTTGCGCTTGAAAGCCGGTTTGCCTTCGGTGTTTGACCGGCGTCAGTTGGACAGAGAGGGGCGGCAGATGGCGCAGGCCCTGCATGAGGGGCTTGCAACCAATCCGGCGTGGATTCTTGAAGATTGGCGTGCGTGGCTGGTGCACCCTCTGGGTTTTAGCCTGACAGATGTGAAATGCCCGGTGTATGTCTGGATGGGTGAAGATGACCAAACCTGTCCGGTCAGTAACGCAGAGCGCTTGTCGCAACGTATTGATACGCTTGTTGAGTTTGTGAAGGTGCCGGAAATGGGGCATCTTCACACGCCGGATGTTCTTGTATCGCTTATGCAGCGTTTGTGTGAGAGAACGCATAGCCATTCATTGCAATGACAAGCGTCTTGGCTTTTAACGATTGATGAGCTGATGGGGGCTTTTGTCTGTTTTCTGTGAGAGTATGTTGTTTCGGAAGTTTGACAATAACCTGAGGAAAAGAATGCGTAAATTTACCAATAACCGCGTCACAATGGCTTTAACGGTTTGCCTGCTGGCCGGGTGCGCCACACAAAGCAAAGGTCCGGTTGCAACTGCACAATTGACACCCACCAAGGGGAATACTGCATCTGGCACCGTTTCATTTTCTCAGACCCGTTCAACAGTTTTGGTAACCGCGGACATTCAGGGACTCAAGCCAAATTCGGCCCATGGATTTCATGTTCATGAAAAAGGTGACTGCTCAAGCGGAGATGGAATGAGTACCGGGGGACACTTCAACCCCAACGGTCAGGTCCATGGTGCGCATGGCGGTGGAGCACATCACGCAGGCGATTTTCCTTCGCTGATGGCCGACGCAAATGGCAATGCAAAATTGACTTTCGAATCGTCGACAATCACGCTTGATGCAGGTATCACCAATATTATTGGGCGTGGCTTGATTGTGCACCGGGACCCTGACGATTTTAAAACGCAGCCAACAGGCAACTCAGGCCCTCGAGTAGCTTGCGCTGTTATTGCCAATCAATGATGGAATGCCAGGCGCGGATTCAAGGCTGGCTCCAGTAGTCGGCCTTTTCCGGAATAACCCAGCGCACACCGCCGCGCGGGTCTGCCTGATCGCCGGTGTAGCGTGGAATCAGGTGGATGTGGAGGTGCGGCACCGTCTGCCCCGCTGCCGGACCGTCATTGATACCGATGTTGTAGCCCTGCGGGTTGAAGGTTTGAGCGAGTACAGTCTTGGCTTGGGTCAGTAGCGACATCAGCTCAAGTTGCTCGTCAGGCGTCAGCTCAAAAAACGAACCAATATGTCGTTTGGGAATAACCAGCGTGTGCCCGGGGGAAATGGGAAAGCCATCCCTGATCACCACACCATGTTGTCCGCTGTGTAGGATGCGGTCTGAGCTTAGGGTGCAGAAAGGGCAGGGCTTGAACATTTGCATGGGTTTGGGCTTGCGTGAGGTGGGTGAATTCGGGAATATGCGCCTTGAAACCAGCATTGAACCACGGTATCTGAAATGGTCAAACCATCGTCTTTTTCGCTGGTCCAGACATGGGCCAGTGGCTTGAATTCAAACAGCGGATCCATTGCATCTACATTCACGCCCACCATGCCCCTGAGCGCATCCACGGTGGCGTAAACAAAATCGCCACACTCGGCGCAGCGCCTGTACTGCTTTGGCTTGCCAGAGTTTCCGGTCATGTCAATGCCCGTATGTTCGCCTGTGGCGAATTCTGGTTCCGCCTTGAAAAACGCCACGCGTGTTACAGGCTTGCCGCTGACTTGCCGGCAATCTATGCAGTGACAATAAAACTGGAAAACCGGTGGGGCTTGGAATTCCAGTTTCAGTGCATGGCATTTGCAGTGGGCGAGGTGGGACATCTGCTTTTCTTCGTCTTACTAGGTTGTGGCTGTAAAGTCTGTCATCATCAGGTTGTACCAGCGTTTGT
This sequence comes from Burkholderiaceae bacterium, assembly GCA_040379625.1. GTDB lineage: Bacteria > Pseudomonadota > Gammaproteobacteria > Burkholderiales > Burkholderiaceae_B > SXZD01. Next base: position 2,116 of record JBEIKS010000026.1, on the reverse strand, counting down.
CTTCTTCCCACAATTCCGCACGGCGGTCGTTGTCGTCAATTTGGGTTTGCAGCAAGTGACCTTCAGCGCCCATCTTATAGTCGAACTGCACGCTGATAGACTCCTTGGGCACCGTATTGACCAACATGTAACACAGGTTGTCTATCAGTATGGGCGAAGGTGTTCTGTTTTTGGCTTGTTCTGAAATGTACTGCGCCACACTGCGGCCCATGCGCTGTGCCACGTGGCCGCTTTTCGGATAGTGTCCAAACTGCGGTGACACGGCACCCACGCTGTCGCCAATAATGTAAATACGGGGGTCGTCTTTAAGGTTGTAAAACTCGGGGTGCACCGAGGCCCAGTTGTTGGGTTTGCCTTCCGGGGTTTTACCAATCGCATCCAGCTTCCAGGTCAGGTCTGCTGCCTGATGGTGTCCCATCAAAATTGCATCGTCGAAACTGAAATCACCCGCCTTGGTTTTAATCTCTTTTTTGTAGGGGTCCAGTGACGTTACGCCGGCATTGGGTACATGAACAATGGTGTCTTTGTAGAGTTCTTCAAACGCGGTGCGGTAACCGATGGTGATGGGCGCAATGCGGGGTTTGGGGTCAAGGATGATAATTTTGCCCGGAATGCGGTTTTTCTGAAAATACGAGGCAATCAGGCAGGCCCGCTCGTAGGGTGAAGGTGGGCAGCGGTGGGGTGGAGGAGGCAGGGTCATGACAAAATTGCCCCCCTTGAATTGCTTGATTTTTTGCTTGAGCGCAATGAGTTCCGTGCTGGGAATGTAGGCGCTCGCATAGTTGGCTACGGTGTGCTGTATCGCCTGTTTGTCGTCGCCCAGCCATGGTTCATAGCTGACTCGAATGCCGGCAGACACTACCAGCCAGTCAAACTCGACATAGCCTCTGGCGGTGTGCACGCGGCGTTTGTCGCGGTCTATTTGTGTGACTTCCGTTTGTATGTAGGTGTAGCCGAATCTTTTTGCTGCTGCGGTGTAGGAGTGGATGAGTTGTTCGCCATCAATCAGGTCTACCAGCCACTTGTTGCTCATGGGGCAAGACCAAAATACAGGGTTGCGCTCCAATAGCAACACTTCCAGTTGCGGCGCATGAATTTGCAGGTGGCGCGCGGTTGCAAGCCCACCCCAACCGCCGCCCAATATAACCACGCGTTGTTTGGCACCTTTGCCGACCAGAACCTGCTCAAGCGGGTTGATCATCGGCGTAGCGATTGCGGGGCTTAAAGCAACTGAGGCACCGGCTGCGAGGCCGGCCTGAATAAAATCGCGACGTTTCATGAAGGTTTTTCCTGTGGTGAGGGACAGTATTTTGATTCTTTTTTCTAATTGACCGTGATTGTAACGGTTGTTGCATGGGGTATGCCGGATCAACAATATTTCACTATTGCCGGAGCTTGCGACGCCAAAGGTAGCAACACCCGGCTGAGCCAACTCGGGCCTATCTTGCTTGAATTGTTTGCTGCAAGTCTGTGTGGGCTTTGCTAACCTGGTAGTCCATCTAGATTAAAAAGGCTGCGAGGCCATGAGCCGACCGTTCAATGCGGGATCCTATGACCTGCTAATCACATCAGACATGTTGCCCGCCTTGGCGGGGGTGCCCGCGCTCACCCAGGCGGTGAGCGATCTGCCCGATGGCGCTGTTTCTTACTTGATAGACGCGCTTTCTCGCCGCCTTGCTGACCAGCTTGAGCTACTAGGCGATCAAGAGGCCGGGCGGCTTAGCGCGCAAATTGACCTAGTGAATCAGTTGTTGCTGGTGTTGCAGCAACGCTCAAATGGTCAGGCCAGCGCTGCCGCTTTGGTTCCCTTGGAGGAACCGGCTGTATTGCGTTGGGTGGGTGTTCCGGCTGCAGATCGCCGCGAGCCGGCCACAGGCTTGCTCAGCCCATGGTTGTTCACGGCAGGGCGAGGATCGCCGGATTTGCTCAATGAATTGCGCGCTGAAATGACAAGTTGCGACCGCTTGGACATTTTGGTGAGCTTTATCAAGGTGTCAGGTTTGCGAAAAATTCGCGACATTCTCGATGCTGTGACTGCCCGCGATGCCGAAGGCCGGCAAAGAACCAGCATTCGCATCATCACAACCACTTACACCGGTGCCACGGATGCAAAAGC
>JBEIKS010000025.1:0-14532 GCA_040379625.1 Burkholderiaceae bacterium | reverse complement strand
CAATGTAGGTCAGCAAGTGTTGCCACGGCAGGTTTTCAATAAGCACCGCGCCAATGACCGGGGTGCGCCCCAGACCACCACCGGCCATCACTTTGCAAACCACCTCACCGTCCGCGTTTTTACTGAAGTGAACACCGATGTCGTGCACGGCCACAGCCGCGCGGTCTTCTTGCGCACCGTTTACAGCGATTTTGAACTTGCGTGGCAGGTGTATGAATTCAGGGTGAAAGGTGGACCACTGGCGGATGAGTTCGCAGTAAGGCCGTGGGTCCACGATTTCATCAGGGGCAATGCCGGCGAACGGATCGCTGGTGACGTTGCGTATGCAATTGCCGCTGGTTTGAATCGCGTGCATTTCCACGCTCGCCAAGTCGTCGAGGATGGCGGGAATGTCTTTGACTTCCGGCCAGTTGTACTGAATGTTCTGGCGGGTGGTGAAGTGGGCATAGCGGCGGTCGTATTTGTCAGCGACTTCAGCCAGTTTGCGCACTTGCCGAGAAGACAGCAAGCCGTAGGGAATTGCAACGCGCAGCATGGGCGCGTGGCGTTGAATGTACAAGCCGTTTTGCAGGCGCAGGGGCCTGAATTCTTCGTCAGTCAGTTCACCGGATAAAAAGCGTTCGGTTTGATTGCGAAACTGGGCCACCCGTTGCAGGGTGATGGTTTGGTCGTAGTCGTCGTAGCGGTACATGGTCTTTAACTGACGAGTTTAGCGGCCACCGCAGTCAGGGTGGTGGCCAGAACCCCGCGCAAAAAACGCTCGGGAACGGAACGGCTTAAATAGCTGCCGATGGAAATGCCGGGAATTGAACCCAGCAACAATGCTGCCAGCAGGCCCCAGTCCAAGGTTCCCATGACGGCATGCCCGGCTGCAGCAACTGCCGTCAGCGGTACAGCGTAGGAAATGTCTGTGCCTGCCACTTCGGCGGGCGTCAGCTTCGGGTAGAGCATGATTAAAACGGTGGCGCCAATGGCACCGGCACCAATGGAAGACACGGTCACCAGAAAGCCGATGACTGCGGCCGCTGAGACTGTTGCAATGGTGAGTGCGTTACCTTGCAATTGTAAATGAGCGCGGGCGGCTTGGTAGGCCATCAGCTTCTTTTTGAAAATCAAAGACGCCACAGTGAGCATGACGCACACCGCAATGGAATAGCGGATGAACAAATCCACGGAACTGCCTTTTTCGGCTTTGTGGATGTCCAGCATGATGAGGAAAATGGTGGTCAGGATGGAGGCCGGTACACTGCCCAGGCACATCAGCCCCACCACGCGCCAGTTCACGGTGTTGCGCAGGCGGTGAACAATGGTGCCAGCGCCCTTGGTAATGGAGGCGAAAGCCAGATCAGTTCCCACGGCCACAGACGGGGAGATGCCGAATACAGCGGTCAGCAGGGGGGTCATCAGTGAGCCGCCTCCAACACCTGTGAGCCCGACCAGCACACCCACGGCCAATCCGGAAACGATATATGCCCAATCCAAAGTCCTGGCACTTCTTCTGCAATTTATAAACGAACGTCATGATAATTCACTCTCTATATTATACAAACAACAGTTTTTCCATTTGGTTATTCAATAGAGTAATATAGAAGCTCTTCAATGAGGCCATTCATGAATTTGCATCAGTTGCGTTTTATCCGCGAAGCCGTGCGTCAGAATTTCAGTCTGACGGAAGCGGCTCGCGCCTTGTTTACCTCGCAACCTGGTGTCTCCAAAGCCATTATTGAGCTGGAGGAGGAGTTGGGTATCCAAATCTTTCAGCGCCACGGCAAACGCATCAAGGCACTCACAGCACCGGGGCGTCTGGTGGTTGAATCGGCTGAAAAAATTTTGGCTGAACTGGAAAATCTCAAACGCATCGGGGCAGAATATGCCGCCCGTGAAAGCGGCGAGCTGCGCATTGCAGCCACGCACACCCAAGCCCGCTATGTACTGCCGCCGGTGGTGGCAAGTTTTCGGCAGCGCTACCCGAATGTTCGTCTGGCCCTGCTGCAGGGGGTGCCGCAGCAATTGGTGGATTGGGTGAGAACCGATCAAGCCGACTTGGCCATTGCCACTGAGGCGTTGGCGCAAAGCCCGGACATGGTCACCTTGCCGTGTTTTGACTGGGAGCACAGCGTGGTGGCTCCGTTGGGGCATCCTGTTTTGCAACAACCCTTGAGCGTTCAAAGTCTGGCCGCCCATCCGCTGATTACCTACGAAAGGGCGTTTGCTGGCCGGGGGAAAATTGACGCTGGCTTCCTGGCGGCAGGCTTGAACCCAGAAATTATTCTTGAAGCCATTGACGCTGACGTGATTAAAACCTACGTGGGCCTTGGTCTGGGTGTGGGCATTATTGCCAGCATGGCGTTTGACCCGCAAAAAGACCATCCGCTGGTGGGTGTCAAGGCGGGGCATTTGTTCGGCCACAACACCACCCGCATCGGTATCCGGCAGGGGGTTTTTATGCGGCAACTGATGTATGACTTCATCGGTCTGTTTGCACCCCGGTTAAACCAGGTTCTTATTGACCGAGTGCTGGCCGGCGGCGCCGACTATGAAATTTAAAGTTGGTCGGGGTCTTTGCTTTCCAGCAATGCCCGTGCTTTGGCGTATTTGATGAAGCTGTTGAAGCAACCGATACAAATATGCACGAGGCCTGGCCAACCATCCCGAAAACCGCCACGCAAGCCGTAAAATTTAATAAACCGCACCAGCGGGGAAACCAGCAGTTTTCCAAAGCCGGGCGGTTTGCCTGAGGCGGCCAGTTGTCTGGCCTGAATGTCGGTGTACCGGTTCTGTTTGCTTAAATAAACTTCCAGTGTTTCTGCCGAGTGGTGCAGCAAATCGCCTTTGAGCAAGCCGACAGCGCCTTGGCTCAGCACCCGTTCGTGCACCGCGTCGTCGCTCCAACGGGCATGTTTGCGGTTGAACAAACGCAGGCTCAGGTCCGGGTAGCCCTCGCCATGCCTTAAATACCTGTCGATAAAAAAGTTGCTTCTCGGCATCTGGTAGGCGCTTAGCTCGGGTGTTTTCAGGGTGTTGATAATATTGTCTGACAAAGCCTGCGACACGCGTTCATCTGCATCCAGACACAGCACCCAGTCAAATTTTGCCAATTCAACCGCTTTTTGCTTTTGTGGACCGAACCCCAGCCAGTCTTGCTGATAGACGCGGGCACCGTAACGCTGCGCCAAGGCTTGCGTGCCGTCTGTGCTGCCAGAGTCGAGCACCACAATGTCGCGGCAAAACTGCACGCTTTTTAATGCATATTCCAGTTGGCTGGCCGCATTTTTTGTGATGAAAACGGCCGACAGGTTGATCAATTCCCTGACAAAATAGCTCTGTGCCACTGTTTACCCTTGTTGTTTGTGTGTGGGACGATTGTCACAACTCTTTGAATATTGGTGCAGACTGCATTCTAAGTGGAAAACAAGCGCCGCTGCTTCAGTACAATCTGAAGCTAACGCAATTTAAGGTTTGGCCTTCACGCGCATGAATCGAATTTTAATCGTCAAAACCACGTCCATGGGAGATGTGATTCACGCATTGCCCGTGCTTTCAGATTTGCGGCGGGCCTTTCCTGGCGCGCAGATCGACTGGATGGTGGAAGAGCCGTTTGCCGATCTGGTGCGTTTGCACCATGGCGTGGGCGAGGTGGTTCCGGTGGCTTTGCGCACTTGGCGAAAAAAAGGCGTGGCCGAGTTGTGGCGGCAGTGGAGCCGGTTGCGCTCTGAATTGTCTGCCAAGCCCTACGATGCTGTCATTGACTTGCAGGGGTTGATGAAAAGCGCCCTGTTGGCCAAAGCGGCGTCCGGTCCGCGCTTGGGGCCCGGATTTCGGCATGCCCGTGAACCGCTGGCGGCCTGCTTTTATTCAAAAACCGCTTCTTGGAATGACGCTTCCCACGCAGTGGAACGGCTTCGCGAAATTACCGCGTCTTTGTTGGATTACCCCTTGTCCGGAGATCCGGATTTCGGCATTCAAACCGTGGCCGCCCAGTCTGCGGCCTTGAACGAACCCAAACATGCCTGGTTTTTTCACGGTACGGCCCGGGCTGAAAAATCGTGGTCGGTTGAAAACTGGCGTTTACTGGCCACCAAGCTCACCTCCGATGGTTTCCGCATCAGTTTGCCTTGGGGCACGGATGCAGAAAGAAAGCAGGCTGAAACCATTGCAGCCCACATTGACGATGTCACCGTGTTGCCAAAAATGAATTTGGGCACCTTGGCGCTGCGGCTGCAGTCGGCTGATCTGGTGGTGGGCGTGGACACCGGGCTGGTGCATTTGTCCGGTGCCATGCAATTGCCGTTGGTGGCGCTGTTTTTTGCAACGCCACAATGGCGTTACGCACCGAAATTTAATCCCAATGCCATCAGTCTGGGCGACATGGGCGACATTCCTTCTTGTGACGAGGTGTATGAGGCCACCCAACAACTTGTCAAAAGGCCGGCCTGATGCAAATTCCCGAGACACTGAAACAACGGCTGGCCCGCTGGGCCTACACATTTTTGTTGTTGTTGATTTTGCCTCTGGTGCCTTTTTATTTGTGGAAGCGCGCGCGCAAGCAGCCCGCTTATCGCCAAGACTGGGCGCAGCGTTTCTTCGGATCCACGGGTCTGCCGCGCACTTCGGAAAAGCGCATGTGGGTGCACGCTGTTTCGGTTGGTGAGACCCACGCCATCGCTCCTTTGGTGTTCCTGTGGGAAAAACACCACCCCGGTACGCAGTGGGTGTTCACATCCACCACCCCAACGGGCAGGGAAACGGCGCAGCAGGTGTTCCGGGACATTGCCAACAAGCGGTTTGTGTATTTGCCCTATGACTTGCCTTGGGCAGTTCACCGCTTCCTTAATCAATTGAATGCTCGCATGGGCTGGTTGGTGGAAACCGAGTTGTGGCCGAATTTACTGCATGGAGCCGAGCGTAAAAATGTGCCGATGGCCTTGCTCAATGCCCGCGTGTCGCCCACCACGGCAGAACAATTGCAACGTTACCGGGCCTTGTCAGAACCTGCGCTGCGGCGCCTTGGTGTGGTAATTTGCCAAACCCAGGCCGACGCCAATGCGTTCAGCGGGCTTGGACGCGTGCCCGACGCAGTGGCCGGTAACCTCAAGTTTGATGTGAACCCCAAGCCGGAACTCTTGGACTTGGGGCGAACGTGGCGTCAGCAATGGGATGCCACCACGGTGTTTTTGGCCGCCAGTACGCGGGAGGGCGAAGAAAGCCTGTTGTTGCAGGCGTGGCAAAACCAGTTGTCCGCAGCCTTGCCCACCGCGTTGCCGGCCTTGCTGGTTGTACCCAGACACCCACAGCGGTTTGCTGAAGTGGCCGACCTGTTTGAATCGGCAGGTTTTTTTGTGAGTCGGCGCAGCGAAGCTTTTCCCAAGCCGCAGGTTTCAGGCATGCCCACTGTGTTGATGGGCGACTCCATGGGTGAAATGCCGGCCTACTATGCCAGCGCCGACATTGCTTTCATGGGGGGCTCTTGGGCGCCTTTGGGCGGGCAAAACCTGATTGAGGCCTGCGCCTGCGATTGCCCGGTATTGTTGGGCCCTTACACCTTTAATTTCGCAAAAGCCTCTGAAGATGCACTGGCCGTGGGCGCTGCGCTGCGCTTTGAAAACATTTCAGACGCCATGGACTGGGCGGTTTCCAAGCGCATGACGGGCGCAACTTTCACCACAGAGCGTAGCGCTGCACAAGCCTATGCCAAACAGCACCGTGGTGCTGCCACCACCAGTTTTACGGTTTTACAGCAACGGCTTGCATCAATTCGCTAATTTCAGAGAGGTCGGCTTCACGCAGTGCCCCGGTGCTGGCTTTCAATCTCAAGCCATTTAGCAGGGTTTCGTACTTTGCACGTGCAAGGTCGCGCTGCGTACTGCTGAGTTGTTGCTGGGCGTTGAGTACATCAATGTTGATGCGAACCCCCACCTGATACCCCAGTTTGTTGGATTCCAGTGCCAGTTGGCTGGAACGCTCAGCCGCTTCAAGCGCGGCGACTTGGGCCAAGCCGCTGTTGACCCCTGCAAACGTTTGACGGGCCGTTTGCGCAGCAGTGCGTCTTGCACTTTCCAGGTCCGCCATGGTTTTGTTTTGCAGGTTCAGGGTTTCCCTGACGCGGGCTTGCGTGCCGCCACCGGCGAACAAGGGCACAGTGAGTTGCAGTGTGGTTGATTCGCTGGCGGTACTGGAAGTAAAGTTACCGAAGCGACCCCCCGATGTTTCATTTTTCGCCAGCACCAGGTCAAGGGTGGGCAAGTGGCCGGCTCTGGCTTTTGATACTTCCCGTCTGCTGACTTCGGTGAGCAGACGCGCAGATTGAACCGTCAGGTTGTTGCCTGTGGCCGCATCCACCCAGGTGGTTTGTACTTCGGGCGAAGGTTTTTTAAGAGCTGTGCCCGCTTGCAAGGGCGCCAATTCCGGTGCGGGTCCGCCAACCAGGTTTTCCAGCGCGGCTGTTTTAACGAACAATTCGTTGTTGGCTGCAATTTCCTGTGAAACCGCCAAGTCGAAACGGGCCTGGGCTTCTTGCTGGTCTGTGATGGTGGCTGTGCCCACTTCAAAATTGCGCTTTGCGGCGGCCAGTTGTTCCGTAATGGCAATTTTTTGCTTCAGCAGGGTGCTCAGATTGTCTTTGGCGGTAAGAATGTCAAAGTAGCTTTGAGCCACCTTCAGCGCCAGTTCCTGTTCGGCGTTCATGAAGTCAATTTCCGCCTTGCTCACCAGCAATTTGCTTTGTTCGAACGTTTCAAAGGCCTGCAGGCGAAACAGCGGTTGTGTGAGCGTCAGCGCAAAAGCCTTGGGTGAGGTTTTTACCGGTTGGCCTGGGGGTGAGCCTTCCACGGTGAATTCGCTGGTCTGGTTTTGCTTTTGAAAGGCCAAGCTTGCAGTTGGCAGCAAAGCGGCGCGGGCCTGGGGGTATTTTTCCCGTTCGGCTTCCAGCGTAGCACGTGCAGATTGCAAGGCTGCATCGTTGCTGTAGGCCAGGCGGTAGACTGAAATCAGGTCTTGCGCCTGTGCGTTGGCTGAAAACATTAAAACAAGCGCGAGGCTGATGCCGTTGGCAAACCGGGTTTTTTGAAAATTTCCCCTGAACAACTGCGCTGCCAACATGCTGACTCCTTGGTTTAAAACTTCATTTGACGTGTCAATAGACAGGAATATGGGGGTAAACGGAACGGGAAACTGCGTCCATGCCGCCAGACAGGTTAAACACCTGTGAACAGCCGTGATGCTCCAGAAACTGTGCCACTTGCATGCTGCGCATGCCGTGGTGGCACACACAGACAATTTCCGTTTCGCTGTCGAGTTCGCCTAACCGGGCGGGAACATCGTACATGGGAATGTGCAGAACCCCGGGAAGGGCGGCGGTTTCAACTTCCCACGCTTCGCGAACATCCAGCAGCAGGGGGGCTTTGCGTGTGGCGTCTTCCAGCCAGTCGGCCAGTTGCCGGGGGGTTAAGTGCTGCATGCTTAAAAGTGGAAACGTTCCGGTTGGGGCGCATTGGCCAGTTCGGGAATGAGCACTTCAAAAAGCTTGCGCTCGGAGAACTCTTTTTCGCCCATGCGGGTAATCAGCACGGCGCTTTGCACCGGTTCTTCACCCACGACAGCCAACAAGCGACCGCCCACTTTCAACTGGTTTTTAAAATTTGCAGACAACACCGGTACCGCACCTGTGATTACGATTGCATCGAAGTTGCCGCCGGCGGCATAACCGCATGCGCCATCTGCCACCACGAGGTTTACATTGGCAATACCTGCCTGTTTCAGGTTGTTTTTTGCGAATGCGGAAATTTCAGGGCGTATTTCCACGCTGGTGACGCTTTCCGATTTGCTGGCGAGCAGCGCGGTCATGTAACCGCTGCCGGTTCCAATTTCCAGCACATGGTCGTGTGCTTTTAGCGCAAGTTCCTGAACCATGCGGGCTTCCATTTTTGGAGACAGCATGACTTCGCCGGTGTTTTTACCGTCGATGCGGATGGGCAGTTCCAGATCGCTGAAGGCCATTTCGCGCAGTTCCGGCGCCACGAAATTTTCTCTTTTGATGCTGAACAGCAAATCGAGTATGGATTGGTCCAATACGTTCCATGGTCGGATTTGTTGTTCAACCATGTTGAAGCGGGCTTTGTTGAAGTCCATGAGTCTGAGTACCAGTTTTGTTTTGCCCTATTCTAGCAAATGGTCGCGCCACATGTCGTTAAATTGCTTGGCGTTGGGCTGTGTTGTTATTTTTGTGTGTCAAACGGTGCAGCAGGGCGTAAATAACCGGCACCACAATCAAGGTGAGCAGGGTGGAGGTAATGACACCACCAATGACTGCGTGCGCCATGGGCGCCCGTTGTTCCGACCCTTCTCCCATGCCGACGGCCAAGGGCAACATGCCGAAAATCATGGCCAGCGTGGTCATCAGTATGGGGCGCAGACGGACTTCAGCGGCGTTGAGCAAGGCCTCGCGAAGTTCCATGCCGCCTTTGAGAGCCTGATTCACGAAGTCCACCAGCAAAATTGCATTTTTTGTGACCAGCCCCATCAGCATGATGAAACCAATGATGGAAAACATATTGAGCGTGGAGCGCCAGAGCAGCAGCGCCAGAATGACACCGATCAAGGCCAGCGGCAGCGAAACCATGATGGCAATGGGCTGTGTGAAAGAGCCGAACTGGCTGGCTAAAATGAGGTAGATGAAAATCACGGCCAAGGCCAGCGCCTGTGCCGCAAAGCTCAGGGTTTCAGCAATGTCTTTGGAAGAGCCGCCGAAATTGAAGCGGTAGCCCGGTGGCAGGTTCAGTGCTTCCAGTTCTGCCTTCAAGGCGTTGGATGCGGTACCGGTGGCCATGCCGTTTACGTTGGCAGTAATGAGAATTTCCCGGGTCAGCGCCTTGCGGTTGATTTGTGACGGGCCCACGGTGGCGTTGAAGTCCACCACTTCGCGCAGGGCCACCATTTTCGGTGATCCATCGGCTTCCAGTTGGCTGCTGCTGACATACAAGCGCGACAAATCATTGGGCGAATCTCTTTCGCCAGCCGGCAAGCGCACGGTCACGTCGTAGTTTTCGCCATCGGGTGCCAGCCAGGTGGAGGCGATTTCACCGGCCAGCAAAGGCCTGACCGCGTCATTGATCCGGTTCACGCCTATGCCTTGGTCTGCCGCCAATTCTCTTTTTACAGTCAGCGCCAAGGTGGGTTTGGCGGGTTTTGATGAGGTGTCAATGTCCACGAAGTAGCCCTGACGCGCCATGATGTCCATAACGTCCTGGGCATATTTCGCCAGTACGCCGTTGTCGGGCCCCAGCAGGCTGATTTGTACCGGTTTCCCACTGCTGACCGCGCCACCTTGGCCAATCTGCGTGATGGTGATGCCGGCGATTTGTTGCAGTCGATCACGCAGTAACGGTGTCAATGCCTTGATGTTCTTTTCCCGGGTTTTGCGGTCGGTCAGTTTAATGAAGGTGGTGCCGTAATTTTTACCCTGGGCAATGCCGGTATTGACCGTGGTGTAAGTGAAAACAACTTCAGGAAATTCCCTGAGCGCTTTTTCCACTTGCTCGGCCTTGCGTTGTGTCAGGCTCAGTGAAGACCCTACCGGTGTATAGAACTGCACGTTCAATTCGCCGTTGTCCGGTTGCGGCACAAACTCGCTGCCCACATATTTCATTAAAACAAAAGACCTTAAAAAGCTGCCCAGTGCCAGCGCAAGCACGGTTTTGGGTCGGTTAAGCCCCCAACCCAACAAACGGACATAAGCACGCTCCAGCGATTCCATGGCCCTTTGAAATTGTCGCAATGCTTTTGCAACCGGGTTGTTGCCTGTGGCGCCGTGGGCATCCGGGTCAGGCCAGATGGAGGACAACATCGGGTCGAGCGTGAAACTGACAAACATGGAGAGCAAGACGGCAAACGCCACGGTGAGGCCGAATTGATGGAAGAACCGACCGATAATGCCGCCCATGAATCCGACCGGTAAAAACACCGCCACAATTGAAAGTGTGGTCGCCAACACCGCCAATCCGATTTCGCGCGTGCCTTCCAGCGCAGCGCTTTTGTGGTCTTTGCCCATGCTGATGTGACGCACAATGTTTTCCCGCACCACAATGGCGTCGTCAATTAGCAGGCCCACGCAAATCGACATTGCCAGCAAGGTGAGCACGTTGATGGAAAACCCCATCACAAACATCACCAGAAAGGTGCCGATCAGCGAAATCGGCAAGGTCAGCCCCGTGATCACCGTGCTGCGCCATGAGCTTAAAAACAAAAAAACAATCAGAACAGTGAGGCCGGCGCCTTCCAGCAGCGTTTTTTTAACGTCGGCCACTGAGTTTCGAATGGAAATCGATTGGTCGCGGACCAACATCAGTTCAATGTCGGGCGGTAATTCTTTTTGCACTTCCGCCACCACTTTGCGCACCCTGTCCACCACTTCAATGGTGTTGGCCGCCTGGCTTTTTACCACGTCCAGAGACAAGGCTGGAACGCCATTGACCAAAGCCAGTGTCTCTCTTTCCTGTTCCCCGTCAATCACTTGTGCAACCTGTCCGAGCGTTACAGGTTGCCCGCCACGTCTGGCCACCACCACGCGCTCAAACGCGGCCACGTCTTTTAGCCGGGCCCGAAGTTGCACCACCTGCTCGGTGTTCTGCGCGCGCAAATTGCCGCTGGGCAATTCCTGGTTCTCAGAACGCAGCGCGCCAATGACCTGATCCACCCCCAAACGCAAGGCTTCCATTTCTGTGGGTTTGAGCAGAACCTGCATTTCACGGCGCAAGCCGCCCACCACGGTGGCGCTGCCCACACCGGGCGCGTTTTCAATGCGCTTTTTAATGACCTGGTTGGCCAGCAGTGTGAGTTCACGGATGGGCCTGTCGCCTTTGACCACCACGGAGATGACTGGAAAATCGTCAGGATTGAAGCGTGAAATGCGCGGCTCTCTGACTTCCTTGCGCAGGGCAGGGCGAACCAGGGCCACTTTTTCACGCACATCCTGTGCCGCTTGAACCGGGTCTATGGTGAGGTCGAATTCAGCAATGATGACCGAATTGCCTTCATAAGAGCGGGAGCTCAGGTTTTTAAGGCCAGCGATGGTGTTGATGACTTCTTCCAGCGGCCGGCTGACATCGGACTCAACCACCTCGGGCGAGGCGCCGGGGTATTCACTGGCAATCACCACCACCGGGAAGCTGACGTCTGGAAACTGTTCGACTTTTAACTGGTTATAAGAAAACAGACCCAGCACCAAAAACGCCGCCATCATCATGGTGGCGAACACCGGGTTTTGAATGGAAATTCGGGTGAACCACATCAGTTCACCTCACTGCTTTTCTAGGGTGCGAATCACGGCGCCTTCGCGCAGCGGGCCCAGATTGCCTGCAACAAGGGTGTCTCCCGGTTTTAGGCCGGTCGTAATTTCCACCACCGGCTGCCGGTCTGCCCCGTTGTATCCTTCAACGCCGGTTTCAACCACGGTTGAGCGGATTTTGTTCTCTGTATCAATGAGATACACAATTTTTCTGCCCTCAGCCTCGCGCAGGGCCGCTTTTGGCACGCTCAAGGTGGGTTGGGTGCTTTCAATGGCGATGCGACCACGGGCGAACAGGCCCGTGCGCAACCCGCTGTCTTTGCCCGATAAGGCAATGAACACAGGGACTGAGCGGGAACCTGCGGCGGTGGCCGGGCTGATGCGCGACACCTTGCCCTGGGACATGCCTGAAATGCCTTCAACGTAGATGTCTGCGGTCTGACCGATTTTCACCTTGCTGACCTCAAGGGCTGGCAGCGAGGTTTGTATTTCCAGTGATTGGGTGTCCACGATGCTCAGCAGGCGGGTGTCAATGGAGACTTTTTCCCCGGGTTGGGCCAGCCGTTCAGACACTTGCCCACTGATGGGCGCCAGAATGCGTGTGTCCCCCAACAGTTTTTCAACCAGTTCCAGTTGTGCACTGGCGGCTTCCCGTTGCGCGGCGGCCACCAAATAATTTGACTCGGCATTGTCCACCACTGTTTGCGATACGAACCCTTTTGCAAACAGGCTTTTGTTGCTGTCGAGTGATTTTTGCGCAGCGTTCAACTGTGCCTGGGCGCTGGCCAGCAAGGCGAGTTTTTCTTTTTTGCGTGCCAGTGCTTCTGCTGTGTCTATCAGACCCAACAATTGGCCCGCCTGCACGCTGTCGCCTTCACGCACGCGAAGTTCCAGCAGTTCTCCCGCGGCCTTGGCCTTGACGGTGGCTTGATGCACCGCCACGACGGGGCCGGACACGTCCAGTGTTCTCTGTATTGTTTTGAGTTCAGCCCGTGTCAGGTCTTGGGCAAGAAATTCCAGTGTTTTTTCTTGGTTGGCAGTGCTTTGTGGCTTTTCTGTCTCCGAGCTTGATTTTTCCTTGCCTGAATAAAAATAAAAAGCACTACTCAGCCCCGTCAGCAGGACGAGGGCAATCAACCAGTGTGCCGGTTTGACGAAATTCAGAATTTTCATTCAACAGCCCGAAAAGACACGACTTGATGTGAGCGTGTATGTAGCGAATAGGTTCAATTTTTTCTTCCAGACAGCGGTCCATCGAGTGGGTCCAGCAGGCCAGCATGACCATGGGCGCATGCAGCACCCAAGCCGTGTATTCCACATCCATGGGCCTGAATTCACCCCTGACAACGCCTTTTTCCAGCAGGCTGACAATGTGCCTGCGCCATGGATCAATGATTTTTTCGTTGTAAAAACGGCTGAGTTCCGGAAAGTTACACGCTTCCGTGATCATCAGCTTTGGAATTCCCCCCAAGGGGGTACATCCTACATGGGTCCACCATTGGAGAAAATCTTTTTGCAGCAATTCCGAAATACTGCCCGAGTGCTCCAGTTCCCGGTTTTTAAGGTCTTCTATCAGGGGCAGGAAGGTTTCATTGACCACGGCCTTGAACAATTCTTCCTTGTTCTGGTAGTAGAGGTAAAGCGTGCCTTTGCTGACACCCGCACGGGCAGCCACTTCTTCAAGTTTGGTGGTGGCAAAACCTTTCTCGGTGAACATGTGTATGGCCGAGTCAAGCAGCTCAGCAGGCCTGGCTGTTTTCCTGCGATTCCATCTTTTTTTCGTATCCAGCAACTTAAGCATTTGGTTCAAACAGAGAAGTACATTTTTGGTGCATTAATATAAAAGCCCTGCTTCTTCGGGTCAATTGGCCCGACAGGTGCTAAAACCCCGAGCAAACTTGTAGAATATCGCTTTATTTGATTTTTTGAGGATTGTTTATGTCCATGGCCGACCGTGATGGCATGATTTGGTACGATGGAAAACTCGTACCTTGGCGCGATGCCAACACCCATGTGCTGACCCATTCGCTGCATTACGGCTTGTCCGTGTTCGAAGGCGAGCGTGCATACCGCACTGAGCAGGGCGCTGCTATTTTCAAGCTCAAAGAGCACACAGACCGCCTGTTCAATTCGGCACACATCTACATGATGAAAATTCCGTACACACGCGAAGAAATCATGCAGGCCACCAAAGAGGTGGTGAAGGCCAACAACCTCGACTCTTGCTATATCCGCCCCATTGCATTTTACGGCTCGGAAAAAATGGGAGTTTCCCCGCGCGGTGCCGCTGTGCATGTGGCCATTGCGGCCTGGCCGTGGGGTGCTTATTTGGGCGAAGAGGGCATGGAAAAGGGCATTCGTGTCAAAACAGCCTCATTTGCACGCCACCATGTGAACGTCACCATGGCGCGGGCGAAGTTTGCCGCCACTTACGCCAACTCAATCCTGGCCAACATGGAAGCCACCACAGACGGTTACGACGAGGCCTTGTTGCTCGACGTCGATGGTTTCGTGGCTGAAGGCGCGGGGGAAAACGTGTTCGTTGTTAAAGATGGCGTCATTTATGAGCCAGAACTCACCTCGGCCTTGATCGGCATCACCCGTTCCACCATTATTGCGCTGGCCAAGGACATGGGGCTTGAGGTGCATGCAAAACGCCTGACCCGTGACGATCTCTACATTGCCGACGAATGCTTCTTCACCGGCACTGCGGCAGAAGTCACCCCGGTGCGCGAGCTGGACAACCGCACCATCGGTGAAGGTAAGCGTGGCCCGGTCACAACAGAGTTGCAAAAACGCTACTTTGATGTGGTGTACGGCCGCAATGAAAAATATGAATCCTGGTTGTCGCGCGTCTGAGGTTGTTTGACGCTGCACACAGGCCAACAGACTAGGGAATACACATGACAAACCAAGCCAAACAAGCTTCCGCTGTGGTTGAGCTCGACGGACACGATCTGCCGGCCTTTTGCCCAAACCCGTCCATGGCCTTGTGGTCGCAGCATCCCAAGGTGTTTCTGGACGTTACCAAAACCGGTTCCGCTGCCTGTCCTTATTGCGGCACCGTCTACAAGCTGAAACCTGGCGCTGTTGTTCACGGACACTAAAATCCAATGAGCAAGGACGCTTCCCTGGCGTTTCGCCTGTCTCGGGCGGAACGCATTTTGGTGGTTGCCCCACATTGGGTCGGTGATGCCGTCATGACGCTGGGCCTGCTCCAGGCGCTAAAAACACAAGACAGTGGTCGCGAT
>JBEIKS010000024.1:0-14986 GCA_040379625.1 Burkholderiaceae bacterium | reverse complement strand
TTTGAAGGCGCCGCATGGCTGCTTGTGTGAACCAGCAGCAGACCGAACAGAAGGGCGCATAGGGCCGTACGAACGGCGTGGGCCTTGGTGGCGAAGGTGGAATGGTAGTTTCTTGTGTTGATCAATATGTCTCCTCGGTGCCTATGCTTGACGCTTGGCGTTGTTATAGAGGTAATACTGTGGAAAAAACTTTTTGGATTCTACCTTCGCTAGCTTGTTTCAGGGGGAATTTAGTATTTTTTAAAAAAGTCGCAATGAATTCGACCGTTTAAGGTCTTTGCTTAAAAAACTGCAAGGGCTGCTCTTCCAGGCTGACTCTGGGTGGAGGGCTGTTCAAGATGTGCTTTTTTATTTTGCCCACAACATGCATTTCGCAAGGTTTACAGTCAAATTTAAGTGTCAGTTTTTCGTTGCCATTCATTAAAACCATGGGTTCTGCCTTGACCTGCCCTTGTACGCCTTGAATCCCCTTGGCTTGTTTAGGGCAGAGATTGAAAGAAAACCTCAAGCAGTGTTTGGTGATCATCAGTGGTACGTCACCTTCTTCCTCATGAGATTCATAAGCTGAATCAATGAGTTGAACGCCATGTCTGGAATAAAACTGCCGTGCCAGTGCGTTGTATACATTGGCCAGGTAAGTCAGGTGTGTTTCCGGATAAACCGCTGGCGGTGCAAGTTCTGCTTTTCTGTGCGGTCTGGGTGTACCTGCAAGTCGGGCAGATCTGAGTTGTTCAATGGCATCGCGGCGCATGGCATTGAGTTGTGAGGCGGGCAGAAACCAGGCTTGGCTGGTCTTGAGTTCTACAGCCGTGCAATTAAATTCTGTATTGCCCAGGCGAGAAAGTTGTTCTTTGGTTTGTATTTGCGCTTTTTCAATGTCTCTGGCGGTTTGCAATTCACCTGCTTGACTGACCTGCACAGAAAAGCCGTCGCTGTCGGTGGCGGTGAGTTTCAGGCAGTCATCGCTTGTATTTTCTAGACAAAAACGAACACCGATGTGGCGTTGTGCCGAACTTTTAGTCAGCATTTGCTCCCAGGCGTGGTCTTTGTTGCGGTGAATGGGCGTACCCACTTTGAGGCCACGGAGCTCCGAAATCACTTCATTGGGCACAATTCGCCAGCGGTTTTCTTGAACCTGCCTGGCCGTGTTGGCTTGCATGCCAACAACTTCGCGTTTGTGCATGAAGTTCAAGCCGTCTCCGTTTGCCAGTGTCTCAGCGCTTGAAATGTCAAAAAAGTCTCTGCCAATTTCACAGACTTCTCCAATAGGCAAACCAATGTATTTGGGCGAGTCAAAAGCGCCGATGTCTTCTTTTCTACCGGAAACAAAATAGTCGGTTTTGCCTCTGTGGAAGGTTTTTTCTGCATCCGGGCGGAAATACAGCTGCGTCTGGCCACTGGAGGCCCGGCTGAATTCAGAGCGGTTTTCCAGCAGTTCGTCCAGAAGAAGGCGGTAGTGCCCGGTGATGTTCTTGACGTAGCCCGCGTCTTTGTAGCGGCCTTCGATTTTGAACGATCGTATGCCCGCATCAACCAGCGCTTCCAAATTGGCTGACTGGTCGTTGTCTTTCATTGACAGCAGGTGTTTGTCGAAAGCAACCACCGCACCGGTGTTGTCAGACAGGGTGTAGGGCAGGCGGCAGGCCTGTGAGCAATCGCCGCGGTTGGCGCTGCGACCGTTGTGCGCGTGGCTGATATAGCACTGACCTGAAAAAGCGACACACAGTGCCCCGTGGACGAAAAACTCCAGCGGTGTTTTTGTTTCAGCGTGAATGCCTTTAATTTGATCGAGCGTGAGTTCACGCGCCAGTACCAATTGTGAAAAACCGGAGTTTCCAAGAAATTTTGCTTTATCAACGGTGCGGATGTCGCACTGTGTGCTGGCGTGCAACTGTATGGGCGGGAGGTCCATTTCCAGTATGCCCATGTCTTGAATGATGAGGGCGTCTACACCGGCGTCGTAGAGTTCATGGATGAGCCTGCGTGAGGGTTCGAGCTCTTCATCGTGAAGAATTGTGTTGAAGGTGACAAAGATTTTTGCTCTGAAACGGTGTGCAAACTCCACAAGCCCCGCAATTTCTGAAACAGAATTCGCTGCGGCCGCCCGCGCCCCGAATGCGGGTCCGCCAATGTAGACAGCGTCTGCACCGTGCAGTATTGCTTCACGGCCAATTTCGGCGGTTCGAGCAGGGGCGAGCAGTTCCAGTTGGTTTGGGGCAAGGGACATAAGGTGCAGTTTCAAAAAGCGTAGCCCGCCATTATAGATTGAAAATCATAGGGTTGTAGAAACTTGGCTCGGTTTTGCCTGCTTCTGTCGCAGGGCGCTTTAAAAAACCTGACTTGAAGATACCTTGAGCGGGTAAACTTCCCGCCTGTTCTTTGTTGTTCGGGCCCCGCTTGAAAAAAATATCCACACCTTTGGTTGTTTTGTTGGCAGGCGCCGCCGTGATGTTTTTATCGCTTGGGGTGCGACATACCTTTGGTGTGTTTTTGCAACCCGTGACGCAGGCGAACGGTTGGGGCCGAGAGGTGTTCGCCTTGGCCATTGCGCTGCAAAATCTGGTGTGGGGGCTCATGCAACCTTGGGTGGGCAGGTATGCCGACAAGCACGGAGCGATGCCTGTGGTGTTGGCTGGAGGGCTGTTTCTGGCCCTCGGGGTTGGTGGCATGGCGCTGACCAGCCATCCGGCTGCGTTTGTCTTGTTTGCCGGTGTTTTCGTGGGCTTGGGTTTGAGTGGAACCACATTCCCTGTGGTGTATGGCGCGGTCAGCCGGGTGGTGCCTGCGAATCAGCGTGACATGGCGTATGCGATGGCAATGGCCTTGGGTTCGTTTGGGCAGTTCGCATTTTTACCTTTGAGTGTGGGGCTGCTGGGTCGCTTCGGCTGGATTGCGAGCTTGCTCTGTTTTGCTGCGGCCTTGTTGATGATCGTACCTTTGTCCAGAGCCCTGTTGCCGTGCAAGCCTGTGGCTGGCGGTGTTCAGCAGTCTGCCATGCAGGCGCTGCGTCAGGCGTTCTCGGTCAGGGACTACCACTGGTTGAGCATGGGTTATTTCGTCTGTGGCTTTCATGTGGTTTTTATCGGGGTACACCTGCCGGCGTATCTGCTTGATCAAGGCTTGCCTGCGCAAGTGGGCAGCACAGCCCTCGCGTTGATTGGATTGTTCAACATCGCCGGCAGCCTGATGGCGGGCAAATTGGCCGGGCGGTTCAGCCGTTCTCATCTGCTGGCTGGCATTTACTTCTTTCGCTCTGTGGCGGTCTTGTTGTTTACACAATTGCCCTTGAGTCAATTCAGTGTTTATGTGTTTGCCGCGGCCATGGGGTTTTTGTGGCTCAGTACCGTTCCTTTGACCAACGGCACCGTGGCGACTCAGTTTGGCTTGGGCAACGTAGGCATGCTGACTGGAATGGTTTTTTTATGGCACCAGGTAGGTGCGTTTCTAGGCGGTTGGTTGGGCGGACGGGTTTTTGATTTGCTGGGCAGTTACGAAGCCATGTGGTGGATGTGCATCGCCTTGGGCTTGGTGGCTGCCGGCTTTTGCTGGCCAGTGCGCCAACGGCTGCTGGTACCGGCGTAGTTATTTGCTGCGCATTTCGAACTCAAACCCTCAGCCTTGCAGGCATCGCTGAATGGCCGTCTTTTCAAGGCCCAGCCGGGGCAGTATGAACTTTGCAAGAACAGAGCGGTATTCGTTGAGCACGGGCTGGTCCCTGCCTTCATGCAGGGTGTCTTTTGCGATGGTCAGGCTTTCGCCCAACAGCGGTTTGGCAAAGCCTGCGCCGCTGGCCAGCATTAAGGTGGTGCCGTGACCATGGTCTGTTCCCTTGTTGCCATTTTCCCGGAAGGTTCTGCCGAATTCAGACAAAATAACCACTTGGGTTTGCTGCCATGCCGAGCCCATGGTGGATGAGTAAGCGGCTACTGCATTGGACAAGTCGCGTAATTTATTGGCCAGTTGGCCCACATCATTGCCTTGGTTGATGTGGGTGTCCCAACCGCCGATTTCTGTGAAGCCCACTGAAAAAAGACCACCTTGCTTCATCAGGCTGGCGAGTGCTTCAAAGTGCTGCGTCAGGTTGGTCGCGCTTCGAACGTCTGCACCGTGTTCCATTTCCATGGCTTCGCGTGCGTTCATTAGCGTGGTGGTGACTTCTTCTTTTCGTTTCGCTGCCAGCGTTACTTTTTCTGATGTCTCCGGGTCAGCGTACAGCCTTTTCAACGCCTGCAACTGGCGGTTGTCCAGATCGGTGTTGCCAGATTTTTTTTGAGACAGATCAACAGGGTTCATGTCGGCTTTGCCTCTGCAGATCAGCGGGTTCGCACTGCCGGTGAAAATGCCGCCGATAGGGGCCTTGCTTTTTGCGCCTGCTTGAAGTTCCTGCAAGATACGGTTGAGCAAGCCTTGCTCTGAGCCTGCTTTATGGTTGAGCCCCAACCCCAGTTCCATGATGTCTTGCGCTTTAAAGTGACTGCGAGAGTTGTCTCCACTGCCTGAAAACGGAACGAAGGCCCATTGCTTTTGCTCAATCAATGGAGAAATTGCGCTCATGGCCGGATGTAGCGCCCAACCCGGAGCCACTTCGAACAGGTTGTCACCCAGCCCCGGGCGGCCAATGCCGATGGAGGGTCTGGCATCGTGGTAGAAGGCGTTGTCAGCCTGAAACAGAACACTGTCGGTGTCGCAGGCGCCCCTTAAAAATACAAAAAGCAGTCTGGGGGATTTTTCACCGGCATTCTCGGCACCCCATCCCAGTTGGCTGACGGCAGACAAGCCGCAGGCACTGAGTCCGCTGCACAACAGTTTTCGGCGATTGTGTTGGAAATGATGCATGGGGATGGCCTTAGTGAAACATGAATTCAGGCGTCATCAACGCCATGGTGAGCCATTCGGCAGGACGGGGTTTGAATTCCCTGATGGCGGCAGCGCTCTCGGGGCTTAGCCGCGGTTCGATTCTTTCCATGAGCGCTTTGAACTCGGTTCGGCCTTTGCTGTCGGGCCAGATGCGCGGATACTGGTTGATGAGTTGTCTGCTGATTTGCAGACGCTGCAACAGCGTGGTGTTGTTGTTCCAGGCATCTGAGACCAGAGGGTAACCGTCGGGGCTGATGCGCCCGAAGTGCGGCATGCCAAGGTTTTTCAAGGCGTTGGCAATGGGGCGCGTGTTGATGTTTTGATAGGCAAATTCTTCAGGTCTCAGGGCACGAATGGCGTCTGTCAAAAACAGGAAGGGATCTTTCAGCCGTGGTTCGGCGTGTTTCATTTGCGCTTGTGCGGTTTTAATGGTGGCCAGCACTTGGCGCAAATCGCCGCCGCTGTTGAGGTAGTTCTCGCTCAAGTTATTTACCTCTAAAGCGCTGGGGTGATCGCTCAAAAAATATTGGCTGAGCTTTAGGCTCAAGCGCTTGGCGGTGCTCGGGTGCAGTGCCAAGTCGTTGAGCATCTCCAGAATGGCGAGTCCATCACGGTCTGCGTAGGTTTTGCCTAGCAGTGTTTTTGGACCCATGGCGTGCGCTTTCGGCCGCAGAACGGTTCCGTAGGGGTTCAAGGCAATGCACTCGGGGGGGTGGCACAACAGCAGGGTGTTTTTTTTATCCAGATCGGCAACGCCAATGCCCGTGAGTGCTGCCGCGAGTTGCAAAACATCGTTTTGCTGGTAGCCGCCATTGACCCCCAAGGTGTGCAGTTCCAGAATTTCACGGGCCAGATTTTCGTTGGTTTTGTTTTTGCGGTTCTGGGTGTTGTCCAAGTAGATCAGCATGGCTGGGTGCAGGGCCGCATGTCTCAACAGATCGGGGAAACGGCCTTCGGTGCGCGGGGCGATGGCGTCGTTTTCCAGCGACTCCAGCATGAGTCCTACCCGGCCTTTTTGGGCATGAACACTGAAGTGGTTGCTCCAGAACCAGAGCAGTTTGCTTTGTTGTGGCGTGAGCTCTGTGAGGTGGTTTGCCAGACTTTGTTCAATGGCGTTTTGCCCCGTCTGGTTTTCCCACTGCCGCAAAGCTTTGCGGATGTCGGCTTGTTCTTCGATTGGCGCCGCTTTGAGGCGTGTTTCGTATTCTAGAATGGTTTTCAGATCGTTTTTCAGGCGACCGTCTGCCGGAAACATTTGTGCGTTGCCGTGTGAAGCCAAGAGCAACATCAACAGCCCAATCAACCAGACTTTCAAGCTGACTGTCATGCGTAGGATCGATTGTTTTTTACAGGTGCTTTGCATGCAATGGTCGTTTCAATGGACAGCGCGATGGTTGCAGTTCTACACTTTCCCTTCTCAGGTGTTCTTGAGCCGGCAATGGTGCAAGGTCTCGGGAATGAACCCTGTTCAACGCATTTCGATTGTAACGCGTTGGACTGTCGCACTGATCTGGTTTTTAAGAGGACCCCCTAAGTGGATTGGAATTTGACTGGTGCGCATTTGTTGGGCGCGAATTTCGGTGGTGCGCCACTTTTTTATTTAAGCCCTGCGCATTTGCAAATAGAGGGCAAACCGGCGCGCGGTGGCGTTCCGGTGATGTTTCCGCAATTTGCCAACAAAGGGGCCGGGCCCAAGCACGGTTTGGTGCGTCAGCGGTTGTGGACTTGCGTTTCGAAAGCGGACAGGGCTGCAACATTTACGCTGGAGTTGCTGCCAGACCCGGCGCAGTCGTGGTTTGGGCACGCCAGATTGACCCTGAGTGCTGCGCTGACTGATACGCCAGAGTCTTCGGCAACGTGTTTTTCCATGTTGTATCGGATTGAAAATCTGGGTTTGAATGCTTTTGATTTCACCGGAGGGCTGCATCCGTATTTTCGCGTGGAGGATGTGACGCAGGTTGCTTTGCACGGACTCAGCACTGTCGCATTTGAAGATCGCTATGGCGCATCAAATATTCCGGAAGCAGGGTTTTTAAAGGGGCAGGCCTTTGAGCGTTTGTATTTGAGCGCACCGGCTTTGTTGTTGGAAGAGGGGGCAAACCGTCTCAGAATAAGCGCACGGGGTTTTGACAACTGGATGGTGTGGAATCCGGGAGCGGAGTTGGCACTGGAGTTTCCAGACATGCCGCCGCAAGACTGGCAGCGATTTTTATGTGTAGAACCTATTGTGGCTGCAAAGCCGGTGGTGTTGGCGTCTGGGGCGTGTTTTTCAGGCGAAATGCGAATTGAGCCGGTGTTGTAAATACACCTTAATTGTCAGACTGCGTTTTTCAATTTTTAATGCGCATCTGGTATACATTGTCGCTTGGAATTTAAGGAATACGGGAACAAGGCATGAAAGCAAGTATTTTTGGCATCGGTTATGTGGGTTTGGTTCAGGCTGCTGTGTTGGCGGCAGCGGGTCATGAAATGATGTGCGTGGATGTCGATGAAGAAAAAATCGCGCGCCTGAAGTTGGGGCAAATTCCCATTTACGAGCCTGGTCTGGAAAATCTGGTGAAAGAGGGGGTGTCTGCCGGGCGTTTGCATTTCACTTCCAGCGCTGAAGAGGGGGTTAAGTTCTCCGGCATTCAGTTCATTGCTGTGGGTACCCCGCCGGATGAGGACGGTTCCGCAGACCTTAAGTATGTATTGGCGGTGGCCCGTTCAATTGCTCAACACATGGAGGGGCATCAGATCGTCATTAACAAGTCCACCGTTCCAGTGGGTACGGCAGACAAAGTCACCGCAGCAATTCATGAGGTACTGAAGGCCCGCGGTAAAGACGATTTGACCTTTGATGTTGCCAGCAACCCCGAGTTTCTCAAGGAAGGCTCTGCGGTTGCAGACGCCAGCAAGCCTGACCGGATTGTGATTGGCACCAGCAGCAGCGACACCGAAGAAACGCTGCGCGAGTTGTACGCTTCAAGCAACCGCAACCACGAAAAAATCATTGTGATGGATGTGCGCAGTGCAGAGCTCACCAAATATGCTGCCAATTGCATGTTGGCAACAAAAATCAGTTTCATGAATGAAATGGCGAACCTGGCAGAATTGCTGGGTGCCGATATTGAAGCTGTGCGCAAGGGCATTGGTAGCGACCAGCGAATTGGCTACCATTTTATTTATCCGGGTCTGGGTTATGGCGGTTCCTGTTTTCCCAAGGATGTGCAGGCGTTGATACGAAGCGCAGAAACCATCCATTTCGATGCCCGGGTACTGAAAGCCGTTGAGTCTCGCAATGAAGAGCAAAAAACCACCTTGTTCAGCAAAATCATGAAGCATTTTGACGGCAATGTAGAGGGTAAGACCTTTGCGTTGTGGGGCTTGTCTTTCAAGCCGAATACCGATGACATGCGAGAGGCGCCTTCACGGGTTTTAATGGAGGCATTGTGGAAGGCCGGTGCAAAAGTTCAGGCGTTTGACCCTGTCTCCATGGAAGAGACTCAACGTATTTACGCCGATCATCCTTCGCTGGTGTTGTGCGGAACCAAGGAGATGGCGCTTCGTGGTGCGGATGCGCTTTGTATCTGCACAGAGTGGAAAACTTTTGTTGCGCCTGACTTCGATGGCCTCAAAGCGCAACTCGCACAACCGGTGGTATTTGACGGACGCAATCTTTACGAACCTGCCCGTATGCGCAAGCGCGGATTCTCCTACTACTCTGTAGGCCGCGCTACCGTGTAGGCAACGCTGTGTTTAGCGTGGTAAAACCTGCCTGATTTCCATGGCGATTGCGCTGTGGAACAGGCCATTGCCTGCAAAGCCGTGAGCGGCGGTGAATTTGCCTGATGCAGCATCCAAGTGTTTTACAACAGCGTTGGACAGAGCCAATTTCGGAAAACCGTTTGATCTGGCTTCCTGGCTGGGCTTTGCGCAAGCTTGAGCCTCTTGTGTGAGCGCATTGTGTACAAACGCCATGCGCTGTTTGTCATCAAGTGGCTTGAACGCCTCGTCCCAAGCGGCCCAGCCTGCCGGGTTTTTATTGATCACCAGAACGCACATGTTTTCCATGTCGCTGACGGCTGCAATCGGTGTTTTTTCTGTTCTGAAAACATTGACGACATAAATGGGTTTCTTCACACCCGCTTGCTGCTGTTTGGCCACTTGTTCTGCCATAACCGTTACGGATTCAAGCGACAGGGAGTCGCTGCTTGCTTTTGCATTGGGGGCTTCACTGGCGCCCGCATTGCCGACGTCACTCAATGCCACACAGGTACAAACAGACAACAAAAGAAGTTTCAATGTGTCGATGGTTGATTCCTGAAGGGTCAGTGATGTTGCGGTCATGGTGTTTATTCCGAAAAGTATTGATCTGAATTGTTCTTGGAGTTGTATCAAATGGACAGTGAGCGGTTCAGTTCGAAAGCGAACTGAGTCAGGCGGCTGGCAGCCGTTTTTTGCAGGCCGAAGGCCTCAATCCTTGAAGACAGCGCCTGCAGTTTGTCAGCGGTTGCATGGCTTGATTCTGTAAAAGAGAACTCGCTGCGAACGTGGTTCAATGTACTCAAAGCCGTCTGGCTTCTTTCGCCCATTTCACTTTTTGCATACAAACTGGCAAAAATGTCTGCAAATACTTCGCCTGAGAGGGCGGTTTTTTTGGACAGATCAATACCGGCTTCCCTGCTGGTCTGAACATCTGCGCAGTGACCGATTTCATGTGCAATTGAAACTTCCACCATGTTCATGCGCTCACTGTCGTCAATTTCCTTGAAGAAGCGGTTCCATTGAGCCCAACCGTCAGGGTTCTTGTTCAAAACAATAATGCACATGCCGGCAGTTTTTGAAACAGCGGCCAGCGGTGTGAGTTCTTTACGGAAAACACTGACCACATGAATCGGGTTTTTAATGCCGGGTTGCAAATTTGCAGCCATCTGCTTTGCCAGTTCTTCAACAGGCGCCATTGGAAAGTTTTCAAACGTGATGTCGTTGGAGCCAAACAATGAACCCAGATTGAACGCTTCGGCGTGCTCGTGGTGGGCAGTCTCTACAACCGCATCAGCGGAAGCCTTCGATGTGGAATTCAACAGAGATGCAGACAGCAGGAAAGCGCCTAAAAATGCACCGATGAAGCGGGTGTTTTTAAGTGTTTTGCTGTTGATCATACTGCCCTCTGAAGTCGTTTTTCCGTGCTGTCAGGATCGCTTTTTCAGAGGGTTTTGAAACTCAGCGAATTGTTAAATAGCGTTTAACAATGTGGCCGTTTGAGGTGTAGTTTTTGGGATGTTGGTATGTCAGGTTTTTTCTTACGTATGTTTTTTGCGTATGTTTTGACCATAAAAAAACCCTCGGGCAATTGCTCGCCCAAGGGTTTTTTTGCAGGTGCTGCGAAGGTTGATTCGAAGAAGAATCAACCCCATGGACATTACATGTCCATGCCGCCCATGCCACCCATGCCGCCCATACCACCAGGCATTCCGCCAGCAGCAGGTTTGTCTTCCGGCAGTTCTGCAATCATGCAGTCGGTTGTCAGCATCAAAGAGGCCACGGAAGCCGCGTTTTGAAGCGCGGTGCGTGTCACTTTGGTTGGGTCCAACACGCCCATTTCAACCATGTCGCCATAGACTGAAGAGGCAGCGTTGTAGCCGTAGTTGCCTGTACCCGCCAACACGTTGTTCACCACCACAGATGACTCGTCACCAGCGTTGGTTACGATCATGCGCAGAGGCTCTTCCATGGCGCGCAGAACGATCTTGATGCCTGCGTCTTGGTCTGGGTTGTCACCCTTCAAGCCAGCGACCGCGATGCGGGCACGCAGCAGGGCAACGCCACCACCGGGCACAATGCCTTCTTCCACCGCTGCACGGGTTGCGTGCAATGCGTCTTCAACGCGGGCTTTCTTCTCTTTCATTTCCACTTCAGTGGCTGCGCCGACCTTGATCAGAGCAACACCGCCGGCGAGTTTTGCAACGCGCTCCTGCAGTTTTTCACGGTCATAGTCAGAAGAAGCTTCTTCGATCTGAATGCGGATTTGCTTTACGCGGGCTTCAATTGAAACTGCATCGCCGTTGCCATCAATGATGGTTGTGTTTTCTTTGCCGATTTCAATGCGCTTTGCTTGACCGAGGTCTTGCAATGTGGCTTTGTCCAGGCTCAGACCCACTTCTTCTGCGATGACGGTGCCGCCAGTCAGAATTGCGATGTCTTCCAACATGGCTTTGCGACGATCGCCAAAGCCTGGGGCCTTGACTGCGCAAGTGCGCAAAATGCCGCGAATGTTGTTCACAACCAGAGTTGCCAAGGCTTCGCCTTCGACATCTTCAGCAATGATCAGCAAAGGACGGCCTTGCTTGACCACTTGGTCGAGCACGGGCAGCAGATCGCGAATGTTGGAAACCTTCTTGTCGAACAACAAGATGAAGGGGTTTTCCAAGATGCAGACTTGCTTTTCCGGGTTGTTGATGAAGTAGGGCGACAAGTAGCCACGGTCGAATTGCATACCTTCAACCACGTCCAGTTCGTTGTCCAGTGACTTGCCGTCTTCAACGGTGATCACGCCTTCTGTGCCCACTTTTGCCATTGCGTTGGCAATGATGTCGCCAATGGATGCATCGCTGTTGGCGGAGATGGAACCGACTTGAGCGATTTCCTTGTTGGTGGTGCAAGGCTTGGAGAGCTTTTTCAGTTCTTCAATAGCGGCAATGACCGCTTTGTCGATACCGCGCTTCAGGTCCATCGGGTTCATGCCGGCGGCAACGTACTTCATGCCTTCCTGAACAATTGCCTGGGCCAACACGGTGGCGGTGGTTGTACCGTCCCCAGCGTTGTCTGAAGTCTTGGAAGCCACTTCCTTGACCATCTGTGCGCCCATGTTTTCGAACTTGTCTTTCAGTTCGATTTCCTTGGCAACAGAAACGCCGTCCTTGGTAACGGTGGGGGCACCAAATGAACGCTCCAGAACCACGTTACGGCCTTTGGGGCCCAAGGTTACTTTCACGGCATTGGCCAGAATGTTTACGCCACGCACCATGCGGGAACGGGCATCGTCACCGAAAAATACTTGCTTTGAAGCCATTTTCGAATCTCTCTATAAATGTTATTGCAGTAAAAGGCGTGAGAGCAATCAGCCCTCGATCACGCCCATGATGTCTTCTTCACGCATGACGAGAACTTCTTCGCCATCGATTTTCACGGATTGACCGGCGTATTTGCCGAACAGCACGCGTTGGCCGACTTTGACATCCATGGCAATCAATTTGCCGCTGTCATCGCGCTTGCCTGGGCCTACCGCCAGAATTTCACCTTGATCAGGCTTTTCTGCTGCGTTGTCAGGAATAACGATACCTGATGCTGTTTTGCGCTCGTTGTCCAGGCGCTTCACGATTACACGGTCGTGCAACGGACGAATTTTCATGGACTAATACTCCTAATTTTTTTAAAAGAAATAACTGACAAGTTTCGAAACGGGATGGCCCATTTCAGGAAGAGCGCAGCAAAATTGAAGTTGTTAGCACTCACCCCTGACGAGTGCTAATAATAGTGACGAATGTCTAAATTTTCAAGGGGGGGTGAGTGAAATTAAATTTCTAACGGCCGTCATGGGCATTACTGCGATGCTGTTTTGACTCAGGGAACCAAAATACAAGGAGTCACCTGACTCACGCACTGAGGTAATTGGCGAGTAGTTGTCCGAACCGTTGTCTTGAAGGTTGGCGACAACGCTGCCCACCTCGTTTAATCCCAAGGCCATGGCTCTGTGTTCAACCGGCTTGGGAATGAAATCCAGTGCACGAATCAAAGCCTTGCGCATTTCCGGGTATTGCGCCAGCAAGTCCAAAAGCGGGTTGCGGGGCGAGTAAAGTGCCAACCAATAGCGATCTTTGCCATTGAAGGTGATGTTGTCAGGCAGTCCGGGCAGGTTTTCAATGAGATAGTCGCGCTGGCCCGCTTTTTCGCCTTTCAGCCACAGTCTTGCCACGCGGTAGGCACCGGTTTCATTGACAACAACGCAATCGTCGTTCGGACCCAGTGCCACGCCATTGGCAAATTCCAGCCCCTTCATCAGCGTTGTGGTGGTTTGTGTGACGAAGTCATAGCGCAGCAGTCGTCCGTCGCCACCATGCTCCATGACAGCTTGCGCGTCTTTGCCATATCCCCAGCGTGTGCTGGCATCGCTAAAATAAGCGTACTGCCCGTCGCTGCTGACAGCCACGTCGTCAGCAAAGCCGAGTTTCACGCCGTCTGCTTCATTCGTCAGCAAACTCAGTCCTTGTGTTTGCGGATCCAACGTCAGCAAGCCTTTCTTTGCATCCGCAATAATGAGGCGGCCGTCAGGGTGAAATGCCATGCCCAGAGGGCGGCCACCTGTGTCCGCCAAGATTTCCATGGTCTGAAAGTCGTTGGAGAATCGGACAATGCGACCGTCGGCCAACCCTGTGATGACGCGTTTGTTTGCGTCCACCACAATGGCTTCAGGTCCTGCAATCTTTAAGTGTTGTCCAAGGCGCTTTAATGCTGCCAAGTGCTGATTTTCTGCAAACCGGCCCTTGCTGGTGTCCGGGGCAGGCAGGGGTGTCCAAGCGACGGGTTGCGCCGTGGTGGGCAAGAACATGAGCGCGCTGGCCAAAACGGCGGTGCATCCTAATAATACGTAGGTGAGTTTCACAAATGAGCTCCTCTTTTAAGTGCGCTAATGCTAAGAGGACTTTGAGAAAAAGAAAATAGGGCGCAGAAAAAAATAAAACGACCGAAGCTCTGTCTTCTTCGGTCGTTCGGCTTTGATGGCATCTGGTTCTCGGACTTGTTGCCGGATACCGGTTGCATCACTCCCACCCAACTATTCTTGGTCGGACCGGTCATCAAAGGATCGCTTTGTGACCGACTCTCTGCTTTGTTATGAAACAAAGTCTCGTTAAAGAAGAGTGTATACCCCTCCCAAAAAACTTGAGTCGGCGGGTTTCTATTGTGAGTGTCGGTAAATGGTGCTTTCTGTTTGTAGTTTTTCTTCTTACTTTTCGCTGGGCCGCCTTGGGGGCTGCTTTCAGCGCTTGCCTCCAGGTAGTAAGAGTCTGTCTAGTGTAGTTTGGTTCCTTGATTTTTTAAGTATTAAATTTTTTCACGGAGAATTAATTGCATGGTTCGATGTGCAAGCGCTACAAACTTCAATCAGGCCGGTAAGAGATTTAACAAATTTTCAGGAATGGGCGTGGACTTTTCAGTGGCGAAGTCTATCCACACCATTTTTGCCGAACCGCATGCAAAAAGGCGGTCATCGCCTTCCAGGCTTATTTCATAAAACGTCTCCAGGCTGCTTTTGCCGGGAGGTGTCGCAAACATCTTGACGATGGCCACGCCTGGGGCGTGCATGGGCAGAAGAAAAGTACAGCTCGTGTTGATCAGAACCGGTCCGCAGTCTTCTTCCATTGAAATGCCATGGGACAGGCTGTCGAGCCAATCGCAGCGCACTTGCTCCAAAAACCGGAAGTAGACGGTGTTGTTGATGTGACCCATGGCATCCATGTCGCCCCAGCGCATGTGAATGTTGGATTCAAAAATGTAAGTGGCATTTTCAGGCTTTTGTCCGAGCATGTTTTTCTCTGTTTGTTAGCGCGAACCATGATGATACCCAAGCCGTGGCGGCTTGGGTGTGCGCCACAGTGAATGTCTTTTAAGCCATAAAAAAACACCAACGGTACTTTTGCACTGTTGGTGTTCTCTTTTTGCCTCACAGTTTCAAGGGGTGAGCCTTGAAATTCACGTCAGGTGCTTAAGTTTTCAGCTTTCTGAAAACTTGGGCTTGCGCTGTGTATTGCCTTCGGTGCTCCAATCGCTGGGGCGGCCAAAGCGAGGACGGTCGCCTGCAGGCTTTGCAGCCCAGGTTGTTGGCTTGCGGTCGCCGAAGCTAGACGGGCTGGAAGGACGGCGGTCGCTGTTGAAGCCGCCTTCTTTGCGATCGCCAAAGCTTGAGGGACGACGGTCGCTGTTGAAACCGCCTTCACGACGTGCACCGAAACCGCCTTCTTTGCGCTCACCAAAACTGGATGGGCCTGAAGGGCGGCGGTCGCTGTTGAAGCCACCTTCGCGGCGATCACCAAAGCTTGATGGGCTTGAAGGACGACGGTCGCTGTTGAAGCCACCTTCGCGACGAGCA
>JBEIKS010000023.1:0-15046 GCA_040379625.1 Burkholderiaceae bacterium | reverse complement strand
TGTTCTGGAACAACTGCCACAACTTGTTCGTCCCTGAAAGTAGTCGCCAACCTTAGCGTCGCCGTTTCACACTGCGGCCTGTCTGAGCTAGGCCTGAATCAGGCTTGATGTTACGGCGCCGTTGGAGCGCTGGGCCCTGTTCCGCGGAACACCTTGCGCTCGCCACCAATGAACACCTCGCTCTCCCACAAATACGAGAATTTTGGATGCCCGGTGCGCAGCAGTTTCAAGGCGTTGGCATCGCCCCTGAGGTAGTGGTTCATCCAGGCCAGCGAATAGTTAGCGGCAATTTCCCGACCCCAGGTTGAGGTCGGCAGTAGTGGGTAATTGGTGTGCTGTGCGTGGGTGGCAGCATCGGCCACAATAAATGCCCGCTCTGACGTCAGTTTGTCATACACGCGTTTCACAACTGCCGGATTTGCAAATGGAATGGGTGCCACCGGGCCGTCGTGGTCGCCTGTCTGAATCATCACGGGAATCGGATTTTTATCAAAAACAGACTGAATTTCACTGATAGGGGCTGCGGCCACTGCCGCTTTGATGCGTGGCTCAACCGCCTGCAATCCCATGGTGGTGATTGCGCCCATGCTGTGGCCAATCACGCCGATTTTCGAGGTGTCAATAAACTGTTTGACCGCTGATCTTTCAAGCAGGTAGGTCAGTGCGTCTCGTGCTTCTTCAATGTTGTTGCCGGGGTCGCCTGCAGATTCATCGTCTGAATGTCCCTGGCCGCTAAAATCAAACGCAAACACCAAGTAACCAGCATCTGCGAACAGTTGATGCCACCAGCGGTACACCGATGTGTTGGTGTTCAGACCCTCAAGCGCCAGAATGACCGGATATGCACCGTTTTGTGCTTGTACTTGTCCGCGCTTTGGCAACACAATTTCGCCGTACAAACGTGTTCCGTAGCGGTTTTTAAACTCCACTGGAACCAAGGCCACATTGGGGTTGTTGTCCGGATGGCCATACCAGTGGTAGGCATGTTGCACGCGTGAACCGTCGTTGATTTGCGCAGCCATTGCACGGGTCTGAAATTCCATCAGCACCGGGTCGCTGATATCACTCACCGTGTATCCGAACCCCACGCTGTTGGTGACCTCTACAATGGGTGCAATGGGAAGCGGGGCGGCTGCTGCTTTTAATTGTGCTGCGCCATCACCTGTGGGCAGTGGGCTGGCTGGCGGGTCTTCTCCGGGGCGTGATGCAGGCCAGCCCATGCTTTCGCTGGGGCGAATGGCAGAGGCTGCTTGAACATCGGTTGTTGCGGCAGAAGATGTGGCCGTGTTGTTGTCTGTGGTGCAAGCGGCGAGGGCGGTCAAAATCACGAGTGCAAATGAAAGGCGGGTGTTGCGCATGGCTGAGGCTTCCTGAGCTGACTTCCAGGTTCTACTGATTTGCGCAACAATTGGATTCAGTAAGCCTCTTGAAAAACGCTAAACCTGCACGCAGAGCAGGTTCAGCCGAAGTCACTGCTTCGGTGCAACCACTTCCACCATGATTTCATTGCGTCTGAACATGGGCAGCGTCCAGGGCGGGTCGTACCGTGCAAGCTGGGGCGTACCTATCATTTCCAAGCCCTTTTGCTGTGCCCATTGCACGGTTTCATTCGTTTTTTCCTGCACCTTGGCCACACCGTTCAAACCTGAATAAGCCAGCACAACAAAATATTTACCGGGTACTTCCCTAAGTCTCACCGCATTGTTTTTAGGTTTCGGAATGGTCGCAAGGGTGTACTGGCTGGGCATCACAAAATGAACCCGCCATTTGTCAGCGGTCTGCATGTTCGCAGCACCTGCCACCGGTTGCGCCGACATGGGTGCGGTCATTGCTATCTTCTCTGCCTGAGGTTCAACCGTAACCGGTGCAGTCATTGCAATTTTTGCTTCGTCGGGCGAATCCGGGCGTTGGTTGTTGCCGAAAATGAAATCGGCAATTAAACGGAATCCTTTTCTTGAGGCTTCATCCATGTCGCCTTGCACCTCAGTTTCTGCAATCAGCATGGGCTTGTAGCGCCTGATTTCAAAGGCACCGTCTGTTTTAACGACGTCATATTTTGGCTCTTCGGTGGCCGCGCTCGGTTGGGTCATTAACAGTCCATTGAGAAACAGGAGGGTGCTGGCAAAAATACGTTTTTTCATTGAATTCTTTATTGGGTTTTTTAAAAATCGAATTCCAGTTGATTGGAATCAGCCGGTTTTGCTTCACGGCGCTTTCTCGCAGACAAGTTTTTGCGTGAAGCGTGTTTTTCAATCACTTCCTTCTTGGCCGCTTTGACCTCGGGGTCGTGGCGTCGCTCGTACAGTCGGTTTTTTGCCTCGCGTGTTGCCTGAGCCAAATCAACCACCGGTTGTGCAATGTCCTTGCCCACCATTAAACCTGAACTTTCTTGAACATTCTGTGGCATTTGCCACGGCTGAAATGGCCATTCGTCAGGTACCCGTTGCAGGGCAGGCAACCAGCGTCTCACAAACAGGCCGTTCGGGTCGTGGTCTTGTGCTTGCTTGATAGGGTTGTAAACTCGTGTGGTGTTGATTCCGGTGGTGCCGGATTGCATCTGTAATTGGCTCCAGTGGATGCCAGGCTCGTAATCCAGAAATTGGGTGGCAAGCCATTCTCCCACGGGCCGCCAATGTAGCCAAAGCGGGTAGGCCGAGATGGAAACCAGCATGGCGCGCATACGAAAATTGATCCAGCCGGTTTCCCGCAACATCACCACACAAGCATCTACCATCGGCCAGCCGGTTCGCCCGGCCTTCAAGGCCTCAAAGTATTCTGTGTTGAAATCCTGTTCACGCAGGCCGTCGTAACCCCGGTGCATGTTTTTCCATTCAATTTCAGGCTCACTTTCCAGTTTCTGAATAAAATGGCAGTGCCAGTACAAGCGACTTGAAAACGCATTGAGTCCGGCCCTTTGTTTGGCGGCCTCAGGCGGCAGCAGTGTCAATTGTTTTCGGGTGGCTTGAACCACTTCGCGCATGCTGATGCAGCCGTAAGCCAGGTAGGCTGAAAGCCTTGAACACGCATCAGGCGCAGAAAGCGGTGAAGAGATGCCCCCGCGGTACCCCAGGCTGCGCGCATTCAAAAAACTTTCAAGTGTTGCTAACGCAAGGCTTCTGCCACCTCTTTGCCGCATTGGCGGGTTGTGTTGCAAGTGGGCAGGGGCGACCATGTGAAATGGCGGTGATGCCGGTTTTAAAAAGGAAACTTTCGGCAAGGTATGAACCGGGCTTGCCATGTGTTTTTCCCATGCACGCTGCCACAAGTTTCTGTTTTTCAGCCCCCGAACCACACCAAATTGTGCGTACTCAGTCCAGCTGATTTCATGCGCTTTACACCAGGAAGCCACCTGTATGTCTCGCCCATACGTAAAACTGTTCCCGGTTTCCTCGTGTGAGTAAAGCCTGTCAAAAGGAAGTTCCTGCCAAATTTTTGACAACACCTCCGTCATTTCACCTTGGTGAACTTCCAGACTGCCACCCAGCAGGCGAAGCGCCTCGTCCAGATCTGCCAAAGATTCGCGAATGAATTCAAAATGCTGAAGCGCAGCACCTGGCTCAAGCCATAACTGGGGCTCGACCACATAAATGCACCGCACGGGCCCGTTTTTTGCAGCCTCACTTAATGCAGCATGGTCTTGCAACCGTAAGTCGCGCTTAAACCACACCAGTCCATAACCCATTTTAAATTCAATCCTGTAGAGAGCCGTTTTTCATGATTCATCCATGCGACCAAGACGCTGACAAGTGGTTCATTCTTACATGAAAAAATCGCTGAACCTTAATTGAAAACTGACTGTCCAACCGCCAAGCTAAAACGCTTCTTTAATATGAGCATTCAGGGTCATTTTCCCCATCATTTGTGCGTAACAAAAGCCCACAAATTGTTTATGCTTATCCCAAAATAAAATCAACAGGCAAAATAATGAAAATTCGGGTGTTGGGTTGCGGTGGCAGCATTGGTATTCCCGGTGAGGGCACCACATCGTTTTTGCTTGACGATGATATTTTGATTGATGCAGGCACTGGGGTTTGCAATTTGACCATGGCCGAACTCGAAAAAATCGAGCATGTGTTTATAACGCACACTCACCTTGATCATATTTGCGCCTTGCCGTTTCTGGTGGACACCGTTGGTGTATGCCGACCACGCCCCTTGACGGTGTATGCCTCTTCAGCCTCCATACAAGCCTTCAAAAATCATATTTTCAACAACTTTATTTGGCCAGACTTCACCCGAATTCCTGCGCCTGACAAAGGCGTAATGCGCTATCAGGAAATTTATGCGGAGCAGCCCGTCACCGTTGGCGATAGAACCGTGTTGCCCATAGAAGTTGAGCATACCGTGCATGCGTTTGGTTTTGTTGCGGATTCAGGCGGACATCGCTGGGCGTTTTCTGGTGATACCCATAGAACCGACCGTTTTTATGAAATTCTCAATCAGATGGGCAATGTTTCGCGCCTGTTCATAGAGGCGGCGTTTCCCGACAAGGAAGAGTGGATTGCTGATTTGTCCAAGCACTTGTGCCCCAGTTTGCTGTTCAGTGAGCTGGAAAAACTCGACCCGCTGTGCGAGGTCTGGATCAGCCATTTAAAGCCCCGAGAATACAATGCCATCCGCGAACAACTGATAAACCCCGCCATGCCTTCGCGCAAAGTAGATTTGCTGGCCGCAGACATGGTGTTTCACTTCTAGCGCCTTGCCAAGGCTTGTTCGGTGCTTGGAAAACTACCCCGTCAAGCCGTTTGCAATCGCTTCTCAGAGGTTCATGTTGCCCTTGGAATCACTGTTTGTAGTGTCGCTGGAACCCCTGTTGCTAGATGAGCCCGAGCCTGTGTTGTTGTTGCTCATGGCCTGACGACCCACTTCCGCAGCCACGCCCACAATGCCAGCCATGACTCCAAGCCCGGTTTTTGCCAAGTCCATGGGTTTAACCGTCTGCATCGCCTCTTTGACTTGAGGCGGCAGGACGGTTTCCCAGATGGTCAGCTTTTTTACCAGACTTTCGTAGGTGGACAGTTTGTTGTTGAGGGCCACCAGCTCTGTGTTGGCCTTGGCAATTTGCTCTTCAACCCGACGGATGTGCTCTTGAGTACTGGTGACCCACTCGCGTAGCGACACAAATAACTTGTAGCCAGCAACCAATAACACGCCCATGACAAGCAGCGTGCGCAGTGCTTCAAATTCAATTTGCATCGCAATGTCCCTGTAATGACTGAGTGATTAAGTCGCAGCGATGATCTTTTCAGGTGAAACGCGCACAGCCGCACCCGTTGGGCAAGCCTTCACGCAGTTCGGACCACCATCCATACCACGACACAAATCACATTTTACGGCTTTTTTCGTGGCCTCAGGGTCATAATCTGGTGCCCGTTTACCCGGCGCTGCGCCCAGACCAAACAACAGCCATGACAACAGGCCACCCGGCTTCGGTGGTTTCTGAACCTGAAGCTGAATAACGCCATACGGGCAATTGCGTTCGCAGTTGCCACAGCCAATGCAGGAATCGCTGATCACCACTTCACCGTGTTCGGAACGGCGAATCGCATCCGGCGGGCAGTCTTTCATGCAGTGTGGATGCTCGCAGTGCCGGCAGCTCGTAGGAATGTGAATATTTTGATAGGTAAAGCCTGCGGCGCGGTTCAAGCGTGAAGTGCCCTGGTGCGTTTCAGCGCAGGCGGTTTCACAGTTGTTGCACTGTACGCAAAGCGATTCGTCAATGATCAAGACGTCGGTGGCCTCGCCCAAACCTTGTTTCATCAGGAAGTTGATCAGGTCGGTGTCGCCGGATCCACTGTCTTCCCGAACCACGTTGGTTTTGACACGTTTCATCACCTGAGCCTCAATGGCTGCACGCCATTGCGGGTTCTTGGCCAGCACGGTTTTGAAGGTTTCCGCGTTGAGCACCAAAACTTCGGTCAATACTGTGGCAGTGACAGTGGCAGAGCGGGGCGCATCGCTGAGCAACGCCATTTCACCCACGTAATTGCCGGCGGTGACATAAGAGAGCACCACTTCCTTGCCGCCAATAATGTTGGAAACCGTCGCCGAGCCCCGGCGAATCAGGTAGAGGCCGTCAGCGGCATCGCCTTGTTTGAAAATAACCTGGCGTGCATTGTATTTCTTGGCTTCCAGGCCACCGGCCATCAACTCTGTAATGGCGTCGTAGCTCAGTTGCGGTGCCAAGTGTGTGCTGATGGCGCGGCGAATGAAGGACTCGTCAATCTTCTTGTTCACATCGTCCACGGAAGCCATCAGCTTCAGCATGGCCTTGCGCGGTGTTTCCAGCAAGACGCAACCCTGACCTGCGCGTATAGTGGCGCTGCGGCGACGTCCGGAAATCAGGCCCATCTCACCAAAGTACTGGCCTTGGGTCAGCTTGACCACCATGATCTTGCCGTCTTTGCCTTCAACATCCACTTCCGCCACACCCTCAACAATTGAGAAGAAGGTGTTGGTGTAGTCGTTTTTCTTGAAAATGATGTCGCCGGCTTTTGGCGTCAGAATCGTGGAGTCGAGCAGGAATTCACGCAACTGCAATTTGCTCATGGTGCCGAACAACGGCACGTTTTTTCCAATGATATCCAACACCTCGCCCACGGAACCGTTGGGCTTGTAGTGCTTGATTTTCTCTTTCAGCAGCACTTCGTCCACGGGCACCACAGGCAGGCCCATCAGGGTGTCCACCACGTCGTGGCCTTGGTTCATAGCCTGCTTGATCAGCGGGTAACCACCGAGCGCACCCACAATGTAGAGGCCCTTGACGTTGGATTCATACGATTCGCTGAGCACCGGAATGGCGACAGGCGAGGGGCTTGGAAACACAATGCCGAAACTCTCCACCAGCTTTCTGGGTGGAATCGCACCCAAACGGCAGATCATGCGGTGGCAAGGAATCTGCCCTTCGCCGTCAGGGCCGTTGTAGTGCAGCATCAATGGAGGCTCAGCACCGGTTTCAACCACTTTCAATGCGCTGGTGCGGTAGTGAATTTTTACGGAGCCGTTTTTATCAGCGTCGGTAATCAGCGCAATGTTGCCGTCTTTAACGCCAGGAAATTCGTCGCTGCGGTTAAACAAAAACACTTTGTTGCCGCTGTCGGCCAGACCCAAGGCGTTTTCAATACCGGCGTCACCGGCACCTACCACCACAATGGTCTCGCCCTTGAATTCTTCAGGGTCTGCCAGCGTGTATTGCACACGTTCCAGACTTTCGCCTTCCACGCCGAGCTTGCGGATGTTGCCCTGCAGGCCGATGCCCAGAATAACCGAGCGGCTGGTCATTGAAGAACCGTCTTCACAGGTGATTTTAAAAACACCAGTGGCTTCGTCTTTGTTGATGCCGTTTACTTTTTTGCCATAAGCAATATTGACGCCGAGCTCTTCCAACTCTTTGTCCCAAGTGCCCAGAACGCTTTCACGCTTACCGGCCTTGAAATTGTGGTGGCTGCGCAGCGGCAAAATGCTGGGCTCAGCCATAACGTGCTTGCCCTTCTGGTACTTGTAGATCGTATCCGAAGCGTGAGATTCCGCTACCAACAGCACGTGTTTTGCCTTGATCTGTGCGCAGCGAGCTGCTGCAGACAAACCGCCTGGTCCGGAACCCACCACAACAATGTCGTAATCCGCCGTCACATTTGAATAAATGTGCTTGGGGGTGGTCTTAGGGGCTTCAATGGTCATATCACCCATGGTTATTTCGCCTGTACAAATGCAGCATTACGGAGGTTCACCAGTTCTTTTTGGAAATCACTGGCGCGGTACTTTTCATCATTGGCCAACAGCTTGCGCAGCGCTGCCAATCGTTTGTTGACTTCTGAACTGTTGTTCAAGGCGCCACGCTTGCTCATGCCTGTGGCAATCGAGGTGATGGCCATATAGGCCTGTTCTGCGCCCGCATAATCTGAATACATGCCCTCAGAGGCTTCATTGATCAGCGCTTTCAGAACACCCTGCAGATCGCCATTGCTGAAACTGCGTTTCTCAAACTGATCGTTGTAGGCGCGCACCATGCCGAGCAAGGTTTTGGCTTCCGCCATTGCATCGCCCTGACCACCGGAAACTGCGACCTGCAATTTGCTGATCTGGTCATTGAAGCCCTTCGCATTGTCTGCATCCACAACGCTGACCAATGCACGCATCATCAGCATGTTGCTGTCGTTGAGGCGAACTCGGCCAGGGCCCACACCTGAACGGGCGGAATACTGGTCTTTGCTCATCGGGTGGTGGCAGGCATGGCAATCAAACAGCACCAGTTCAGGGAACAGGCCGTCGCGGCCACGTTTCGGATCCAACAAGTGGTTCAACAGTTCTTCCACGGCAACCCCTTGGCCCAAGGCCCAGATCTTGATGGAATCTGGTGTGCCTTTGCGCTTGCGGTAGTCGTCATCTATTTTCCAGTGCGCTGGAACAATGCCGTTGAAGGTGTCCAGTTCAATGGAAATTCTCGGATGACCCGCACCCATGATGCGGTGTGTCATTGGCTTTGATTCCGAACCCATGTGGCAAGACAGGCACATTCTGGCCTGATCTCTTGGGTTGTCAGAAGGGAACAGACCGTTTTTGACGTTCTCGGCGTGTGTAGTGCCTTCAACTGTGTGCGACTTGATCCACTTTTCTGCCGGGCCGTGACAGGCCTCGCAGGTCACGCCGTCGGTAATGTCAAAACGTTCGCCACGAAACTTCTGCGCCGGGTTGTGTGCGTGGCAATCCAGGCACTCCTTGGCGTTTTGGGCGCCGTTTTTCAAGCCCAGACGTTGCGCAATCTTTTTCGATTGTTCGTTGAGCAAGACTTGATACGCTTTTGCATGCGGATCCAGACGGCTCCAGGTGGTGTATTCGTTTTGCAGCACATTGGAACCGTCCCAAGGCACCACAGAACCATGGCAGGTGCTGGTGGTGCAATTGACGGTACCGACGCTGACCGCATGCGCCTCATTGGGCAGAGGCGGTCTGCCCCAGGACGTGGTGGCTGCAAGCAAAGTGCAGGCAAAAATTACAGGTTTGAGTGAAGCACGAATCATGTGGCTGGCCTTGTTCATGTTTATTGCCCCGCGTTGCGAAGAACAATTGAGCTTTTGGGTTTGCGAGGTACAAAGTCGCTCATCCGGATTTCATCGGTGACGGTCCAAATCTTGCCGTCAGGCCGCATGTACAGCTTTTCCATTTCATTGCGTTGGAACGGACGGGAGCCGATGCGACCAAAGACCGCGATTTGTCCGCCGGTTTCGTCCACGGCACGGTCACGGTCCAGACCTTTGGACAGTGAGATGGCCGGTGACGATGTTTTGCGCACTGCAATCAGAACCGGTTTCGGATCTGGTGAGAAGCCGTAAAACTTGGGCTGGGTGTCGGGTGCGGTCAGTTGCACCACTTTCATGCCATTGACGCCGTCAGCAACATACGCAAACAAAGACGCGTTGGTGCTGCCCACAATCACATCACGGGTGTCGTTCATTTTGCCGTCGGCATTGAACTTCATGTAGATGAACGGGGCGGTTGGGCGCTCAATATCAATAATCACCAGGCCGTCTTTGCCACCGGCTACGTAGGCCATGGTTCTGGCCAAGTAAACTTTATGGGCATCGGCCAGGGCGACTTTTGCAGCCGTCAGGCGAGGTGCTTTCGGCAGGCTGACATCCACCACGCGCAGGCCGGTTGAATCAGTGACGAACAAGTAGCGGAACTGCAGTGCCGTGGCACGTGCATCCGGCAAGTCCAGCACGGAAATCAGCTTGGGCTTGAGCGGGTCGTCAATGTCGATGAACACAACACCCTTGGGGGTTGTGACATAGGCATAGTGACCACCAATGGTGATGTGACGCGCGCCGTTGAGTACGCCGTCGGGGTTCCATGTCGCTGCACGGGTCAGGAAGTTGTTGCGCGGTTCAGCATCAGAGAACGTATCCACATTCGTCACAATCAAACCTTCCACGCTGTCTGTAATGAATGCGTAGCTGTAGATCGGATGGAAGGGCTGCTCTTCGTTGGTAATGCGCATCAGGTCGCCCTGGTTGCGTCCCGGCGCAATCGACTGGTTGGTCGGAATGGCCATGCAGGTGGCGTTCTTGCTGGGCACATGCGAATCATGTCCGCTGGCTGAGAAGGGCGCCGTAATAATGCGCTGGGAAACGCCCTTGTTGCCAACGTTGGCCACGTCATACACACGGAAACCACCGGCACCTTCAGACACGTACAGGTATTCGCCGCGCAATTGAACGCAGTTGGCGGCACCTTTGGTGCTGTGGTCGTGCAGCATCGGGAACGCTGGGTTTTTCAGTTCCATATCGCGTTTCTTGTGGTCTGCAAACCAGTCTGGGTAGGCATAGCGGTGCAAGTAGCTGCCAATCACGGCTTGGGGTTCATCCCACTCCGTGACCTGAATGGCTTGCACGTGGTCGCTTGAGCCGACATAGGCGTGGAAACCCACAAAGTTTACGAAGTTGGTACCTTGCAACAACAACTGGGCCATGATGGCGTTGTTGTCATTTTTCTCAGAAATGTGGCAGTCCGAGCAAGTCTTGGTTTCTTCCTTGCGCTCT
This sequence comes from Burkholderiaceae bacterium, assembly GCA_040379625.1. Lineage (GTDB taxonomy): Bacteria > Pseudomonadota > Gammaproteobacteria > Burkholderiales > Burkholderiaceae_B > SXZD01. The sequence goes on along the minus strand of JBEIKS010000023.1, from coordinate 4,508 downwards.
GTGTGCGGGTAGTGCGGTGCAAAGGCCTGTGAAGAGAATCCGCTTGAGGCAATCGGTGGCTGCTGCACATAAATGCGCTCGCGGTTGCTGTTGGTGGAAGACAAAATCAGGGCCGAGCTTGAACGCACCGGGGAAATCCGGTTGCCTTTCACAGCACCGTGCTTGCCCAGTTGGAACATGTCGTCGCGGGCCACTTGCGGGTTGTAAGTGGCGTAGTTACGCGATTCACCGCCCTCATAGTGGTGACGTTCGGTTTTCCAGTTCGCCTGAATTGGCAAATGGCAACCAGCGCAACTGGTGGTCCATGAAAGGTGGCAAGTAAAACATGTCATCTTTTCATTGTCGTGCGCCAGGTTTTCAACGCCTGGGCCCCACTTGCCCTGGCGACCGTCTTCACCGGCGGACATCAGTTTGGCGCGTGCGGCTTTTTCGTTGTAGGTGGCGTGGCCGGGCGTTACCGTGTCTTTGGTCAGGGACATTTCCCATTCCAGACTTGGGTCAAGCGATGCGCGCTGATACAACTTGCCGTCGCGCCATTCAAAACGCCTACGTCCGTCTTGCGTTCTCATCAAGGAAAGATCGCGACCACCCGGCTGTGCTGCGGGGCCACTGGTAAAGAGGGTGGGGTACTTGGTTGCAGTGCCGTGGCAGTCTGCGCAGTCAATTTCAATGGCTGCAGCCACTTCACCGTAAATGTGGCCGTTGCCGTGCATGTCTTGCGAAAAGTGGCAGTCCACGCAGTGCATGCCCAAGTCCAGGTGAATGGAGCTCAGGTGTACCGCTTTCTTGAATTTTTCTGGATCTTCATCAGACACTTCCTTGCCTTTGGCATCCAGCAGGGTGCCCTTGCGGTTGCGCTTGTAAATGGCGCGGAAGTTCCAGCCGTGGCCGTGGTAGTCGGCAAACTGGGTGTCTTTCAGTTTCGGATTCAGCTCAGAAACACCTTTCAAGAACTCTGGGTCGCTCCACTTGCCGCGAACTGCGGCTTCTTCAGGGTTGCGGTCCAAAATTTTGCGCATTTCTGCGTCTGTCGGGTATTTTTGCTTCTCAGGCCACATGAAAGGCGCATCAGACTCATAGTCCCACATCGTGAAGCCATAAAAGCTGTTCACGAAAATATTGGGCTGGTGCATGTGGCAAACCATGCACTGTGAAGAAGGAATGGCACGGGTAAATTCATGCTTGATTGGGTGGCCGGGTTCGTTCTTCGGAATGGTCGGGTCGGTGGTAAACGTTGTGCCTGTGTGCCCGAATTTCGCATAAAAACCAGAGCGTTTTGGGTCACGGTCGTTGCCATAAATGGTGTGGCAACCTGTGCAACCAGAAGACCGGTAGTCGCCGGGCTGCTCGTTGGTGCCCAGGAACCAGAGGTGCGGGTCGTTCAAACGGGTTTTTGTGATGTTAATGACAGGCACGGAAATCCGCTGGCCTGTACCCGGGCCACGGTTGGACTGTTTAATGTCCGGGCGGCCTGGTTCATCCAGCCTTTGAATGGCACCGGTGATGTTGGGCAAACCGGTTTCAGGGAAGTTGGAGTTAATGACACGGCCACCACGCTCAAATACCCGGAAAATATCGCCGGGGGGAATGGTTTCCCAAGCGGGCAGCGGGTACAACTGCGGCAATATACCCTTGAACGTCATCAAGTCGTTGGTCACTTCAACCGGGTTTTTCACCAAGCCTGGCTGACTGTCGAAGGTGTAGCTTTCTCCCAGAATATAACGCTTGAACGGCAAAATTCCGTTGTTGTAAGCCGCACCGCCCCACAGCATGGCTGAGGTAGACATCAAGCTGCGCTCTTGTGCCTGAATAATGGGCAAGTGGCAAGAACCGCAAGCCTCGCGCGCAATACGCAAGTCACCCGGGTTGGTAAAGCGGATAAACGCAGGATGTTCCTTGTTCAAGCGCGCATAAGAAATCTCTGGGCTTTTGGATTTACCCCACATCGCTACGTCGCGCGGCAGTATGTGGGCTTCGTCCATCACTTTTTTGTAAGCGGGGTCACGAACGTCATGGGGCTTTGCATCCTTGCTGCTGTAGACGCCATTCCATTTCACATCCGCCTTGCCGCCGTGGCAATCCACGCAGCCAATGACCACACCCGGATTGGCGTGCATGGTGTGTCTGTCGGTGCTGGTGTGGCAGGTCATGCAACCGTCGGATTTTGCCAGGGCCTGCGCCTCGGTCTGGTTTTTAGGAGCCGGTGGCGCCATGGTGTATTGCCGGTCCACCAATTTTGGGCCGGTACTGGCGATCGCCTGCTGCGCAGGGCCATAGACCGTGGAGGCGGCGAGGGCTGCAACCAACCCCAGGCCTGTCCATGTGGCCAGCCAATGCTTGCGTGTAAGTCTTAACATATTGCTATTTGCCATGGTTCTTCAGAATGCCAGAATAACGTTGACCAAAGCCGTTGAAAGTCGGCCCCTTTGGTCTTCGTCGGTCAGTTGTTTTATCCCCTTGCCCGCAAACAAGGTGGAAATTGATGCGTTAATAATGACGTTTTGACTCATGAACGGCCTGTATTGCATGGCGAACGACAAATCCGTGCCAATGTCCCTGTCAACCGCTCCTTGAGTTCTCAAGATGCTGAACACGGTCGTATCCCTGAAGAACAGGCGATTGACGTTTGCAATCAAACGCATTTGCGGTGTCACGTCAAAGTCAGCGCCCAAGCCGAATAAGGTCAAGCCCGGATTCACAAAGTTGGATTGTCCTTCTTCCTTGCTGGTTCTCAGCGAAGGAATCACGCCGTTTCTTCCCGACAAACTCAATGCGCCGCCACCGACCAGAGGAATCGGTTGTCTGATGAAAAAGCTGGTGTCTGAACCCGCAAACTGCGGGTTCTCAAAAATTGCATCGAAACCAGTTGATTTACCATCGTTGGGGTCGCGGTCACCTGATGTAAACAAGGCACTGCCGCGCACGCGTATCCAGTCGAAGTCGCGAGACAGCTCTGAGGCATGAAACCAACCCCTGATATCTTGTGGTTTCTGCGCTATCGGGTGGTCGTCAGACTTACCTGTTGCCAAATACGTGGAGGTTGAGAAATTCCAGCGGTCGAAGTGGCCATCGCCACTGTAGCCAAAATAGTTAACTTTGTAAGAAAACGGTCTTATGTTGCCAACCGGAGCGGGGCGCTCCAGGAAACCGTTCTTGTTGTAGTAAAACTCTTTGTTTTCGTTGTTCCTGTTGTGCGCATAGGTCAGTTGGCTTGTGAAACCAAGGACAGGAAAGTCTTGCTTGTAAATGTTGGCTAGAAATACATCGTCATCGCGCAAGCCTTTTTGAATGTCATTCAGGCCTGTGTTTGTGTCTTTTTCTATGCGTCTGAACAAACCAACGTTGTACTGGTACTGGTTGTTGTCCCTGTTGCCGAATACGCGAACACCGAAAGGCAGGTCATTGAATAAAAAGCTTCTGAAATCTGCAGTAATGGGTTGAATGCCAACCCGCAGCGAATCAAAATCGAACCTGTCGGATACGTTGCGCAAGTGCACGTCGGCAAACAATTCCTGGATACCCAAGTGGTTGTCTTTCCTTCTGCTGCCTTGTAATGGGTCAACGCGCAAAGCCCTGTCTTCACCCACGCGACCAACGTTGTGGCTGAAAACAGGTGTGAACTTGAATTCATAATCTGGCGGTCTGAAGGTTGTGTCGCCTTTTACCAGACTGAATGCGCCAATGATGTTTTGAACAAAAATTCGCTGATTCGGGTCACCAAAAGTGCCGCCTTGTCCGGGTAAGCGCGTAACAGGTGCCACAGGTGTGGGTAGCTTACGGTATTCCAGCAGGGTGTCAGAAATAACCCCCAGGTTGAAAAACCAATCTGGTCCCAGACTTGATAAAACAGGCAAATCTCCCTTCAACGGATTCTGGTTGTAGGGGTCATACAAAGGAAACTTGAAGCCAAGCGCACTCATCAGGCGCCACCGGTCTGGAATCGCAACTGTTTCACGCGGTAAGTTGGGTGCCGGTGGTGCAACCTGATCCGGATTAATGGCAGGCAGGTTAATGCTTGGAACCACGCCATTGGGTCTTGCCGCCTCAATCTCTGAAGCCAGTGCCCCTGTTTCTCTGTAGGCGGTTCGGGTGGAAGATTTCCCTGAAGAAATCACCAACAAATTCAGTTCACCCAGTGCATCTGTCTCGGTTTTGATCCAGCCGAACTGCTGCCCAAGCAAAGTATCTTTTAGCTTGACTCGAACCCACTCGCCAGACTGTTCGTGCGCATCCAGCAATTGGCCTTTGAACGCTTCCGAGACAATGGCTGCACTTGCAGACGGTTCGGCCCTAATAAGTGCCTTGGCTGCGCCCACTTGAATAATGGTGACGTTGGGTTCGCTGTTGCCTGTGGTTGAAGGCAAATTCTTATTTGCTTGTGCAAGTAATAAAGGTGCTTCTGAATCTGCCTCGCCCGCGAGAGCGAAGGGCATGCCCGTCAGCGCCATCAAAACTAACACCCCCAACTTGATGGGTTTGATTTTGAGTGTCTCGCTATGTCTCAGTCT
>JBEIKS010000022.1:0-15098 GCA_040379625.1 Burkholderiaceae bacterium | reverse complement strand
GCAGGGTTGGCATTACAAAACGCAACTCGCCGAGACCTGCACGGTTCCTCAGCAGTTCGATCAGGGTGGTAGATGGCCAAACCCGGCCGGGAAGTTCATGGTCCAGTTCCTGAAACCCACTGTGAACAACAGACTGTGAACCGCCACCCAACTGACTGGCACGCCACAACTGGGTGTTCTGGTTCAGCAGTTGATCGATTCGAGTTTGTGTTTGAGTTTCCATGGGCTTTGGTTTTTTATATTGGGTGTGTCGGCTGAATTGGATCAACCCGGCTTAGCCCAGTTGCCCGACGCGCAACAAACCCACAGCCAGACCTTCAATTGAAAAGTGGTCTTCATCTTCAACGGCGATGGGTTTGAATGCAGGGTTTTCTGGCAACAACTGTATGCGGCCACCTTGGCTGAAATAGCGTTTCACTGTGACTTCGTCGTTCAGGCGAGCCACAACAATTTGACCATGCCAGGCATTTTCGGTTTTTTTAACTGCGAGCAGGTCGCCATCCAGAATGCCGATGTCTCGCATGGACATGCCCCGAACCTTCAACAGGTAGTCTGGCTTTTCGCTGAACAATGCGGCATCGACAGGGTAGCTGGCCTCCACATGTTCTTGCGCCAGAATGGGACTGCCTGCTGCAACACGGCCCACCAAAGGCAATTGCAGCAAATTGTCCAAAAACCGTTCGGACAATGTTCCTGCCGTTTCAAGATGTTCTGCTGCCAGACGGATGCCCCGCGAAGTGCTGGCATCCAAAATAAGAGCCCCTTTTTTTGCCAGCGCCTGCAGATGGTCTTCAGCGGCATTGGCCGAACGAAAACCCAGTTGTTGTGCAATTTCAGCCCGCGTGGGTGGGCGCCCGGTGTGCTCAATGGCCGCTTTAATAAGGTTCAATACTTCCTGTTGTCTGGCAGTCAGGTTTTTCACCGGGAACTCCTAAGGTAGTTGATACAATCAATAGCTGTAATTGTATACAGTATTTAATTGCTTGCCAAGTACCTAAAAAGTCTGGGATTCAGTGCCGTGCGAAAACGTGAATCCAAAAACCGGATTGCCCAGTATTACTTCCAACCTCCCGGGAGACAGCTTGGTGGGGTGACCAAAGCGGGGCGGCAGTGCCGCACCCGCGGTCATTTTAGAGCCTGCAACCTGTTCACCGCCTCAAGCAACGTTGATTCCTGTTTTGCAAAACAAAACCTGATTTGCCCGCTGTGCTTTCCCCCTTGGTTAAAAGCCGACATTGGAATGCATGTCACCCCTATTTTTTGCGTCATCCAACGGCTGAAGGTCACATCGTCGAGGTCAGAAATCGCCCGGTAATCAGCCACTTGAAAATACGTCCCCGAACAAGGCAGCAAACGCAGCGGCAATTGGGCCAGTGCCTCGCGAAAGTAGTCACGCTTGCGTTGGTAGAAGGCCGGCAGTTGTTCCAGTGGCTCGAATGAAGTTTCAAGGTAGCGCGCTATGCCAGCTTGCAAGGGGGTGGCCACGGAAAATGTATTGTACTGGTGAACCTGTCTGATCTCTTTGCTCAGGACTGCAGGCGCTGCAACATAGGCGATTTTCCACCCCGTCACATGCAGGCTTTTTCCAAAACTTGAAACCAACACCGAGCATTCAGCCAGCACCGGGTGGTTGGCCACGCTGGTGTGCTGTTTGCCATCGAACACCATGTGCTCATAGACTTCATCGGCCAGCACCCATAAGCCGTGTCTTGCTGCCAGACTGCCCAAGGCATCCAAATCGCTCTCAGACCAAACGCTGGCGCACGGATTGTGCGGGTTGTTGAACACCACGCCTCGTGTTTTTTGCGTAATGACCGCACTGACCTGACGCCAGTCGGGCATGTATTGCGCATTCAACGGCAACGTCACCGCCTTGCCGCCTGCCAGTTCAATGGCGGGTATATAACTGTCATAGGTCGGTTCGAATACAATGACTTCGTCGCCTGGATGAACCAAGGCCAGCAAACTACTGGTCAGGGCCTCCGTGGCTCCGGCGGTCACTGTGATTTCCTCGTTTGGGTCGTACTGGCGTCCGCCAAAGTGCCGTATTTTTTTTGCAATAATGTTGCGCAGGGAAGGCAGCCCGGTCATTGGAGCGTACTGATTTATTCCGTCGTTCATGGCTTGAGTCACGGCCGCCAGCAATTGCGGGTCTGGCTGGAAGTCCGGAAAACCCTGACCCAGATTGATGGCACCATGCTGTGTGGCCAACTGACTCATCAACGTAAATACAGTGGTTGTCGCATTTGGAAATTTTGTTCGCACTCCCGAGGTTAGAATATGGGTTTGCTGTGTGTGCGATAAATTTTTATCTGCATGCATGTCACATTCGTCGCTTGAGGTTTTAAACGTGTCTATTTTAATGGTGCTTTCCCCCGCGAAGTCTCTGGATTATGAAACGCCGCCCTCGGTGACTACGCACACTTTGCCGCAATACATACCACAAGCCTATGATTTAATTAAGGGTTTGCGGGGTTTTACGCCTGCGCAAGTTGGAAGGCTCATGGATATTTCAGATGCTTTGGCAACACTGAATGTGGCGCGCTATGAATTGTTTTCTGAAACCTTCACGCCTGAAAACTCAAAACAGGCTTTGCTGGCCTTCAATGGTGATGTGTATGAAGGTTTGAATGCGGGCCAGTTGTCCGCCGAACAACTTGATTTTGCCCAAAACCATCTGCGTATCCTTTCCGGTTTGTACGGTTTGCTAAAACCTCTGGACTTGATGCAACCTTACCGTCTGGAGATGGGAACCAAGCTGCCAAACGCCCAAGGCAAGGATTTGTATGCATTCTGGAGGCCTTTGCTGGCAGACGCCTTGAATGCCTTGTTGCCTCAGCCAAATGATGTACTGGTTAATCTTGCGTCCGAGGAGTATTTCAAATCCGTAGACCTGAAGCGCCTGAAAGTCAGGGTTGTGTCACCGGTGTTTGAGGATTACAAGAACGGCAAGTATAAAATCATCAGCTTTTATGCAAAACGGGCAAGAGGTCTGATGGCCCGCTATGTCATTGATCATCGGCTCTCAAGTCCCGAATCGTTAAAGGGTTTTGACTATGAAGGCTATGCCTTCGACCCTGAAGTCTCAACTGAAAATACCTGGACCTTCAGGCGAAAACTGGAAAACCTATGACGTTTCGCATTTTAATCAGCAACGATGATGGCTACAGCGCCCCCGGTATTCTTGCTTTGCAAGAAGCCTTGCAGGCCCGGTTCGGCGACAAAGTGTCCATTCAGGTGGTGGCACCCGAACAGGACCGTTCCGGCGCCTCAAACTCCTTGACGCTGGACCGTCCGCTGCAAGTCAGAAAAGCCAGCAATGGTTCCCTGTACTTGAACGGCACTCCCACAGATTGCGTGCACGTGGCCATCACGGGCCTGCTGCCCGACAAACCTGACTTGGTGCTGTCCGGCATCAACAACGGGGCCAACATGGGCGACGACACCATTTATTCCGGTACTGTTGCTGCTGCCATGGAGGGTTATTTGCTGGGCGTACCTGCCATTGCATTTTCCCTGGCCGGCAAGGGGCACCTGAACCTGACTGCGGTGGCTTACAAAGCGGCCGAGTTTGTAGAACGTTTTATTGACCAGCCGCCTTTAAAAGGGCCGGTGCTGCTGAATGTAAACTTGCCGGCCTTGCCGCTTTCAGACATCAAGGGCATACAATCCACCCGTTTGGGCAAGCGTCACCATGCGGAGCCGGTTGTGCCTGCAAAAACGCCACACGGTGAAACCGTTTATTGGATAGGTCCGGCCGGAAAAGCCAAAGAAGCGGGCGAGGGCACCGATTTTTACGCAGTTGAACAAGGTTACATTTCAGTGACTGCCCTGCAGGTTGACTTAACCCGTCACGATTGCTCTGCTGTTTTACAGGAGTGGTTGTGTCGGGAGTGAAAAAACCTCCAAATGGTGTGAAGTCAACCGCTGAAAAATCTTCGGTGCGCCGTCCTGCGCCGCCCTTGATGCCGCAATCGGTTCGTAAGCTTGATCCGTCTCCAGCACTGTCCAGTGGTTTGGGTTTGACCTCAGACCGGGCTTTGCTGCGAATGGTTGAACGTCTGCGCAGCATTGGCATCAAAGACGAATCGGTGTTGCTCGCCATGGCTGCAGTGCCGCGCCATGAGTTCGTTGATGAAGCGTTTGCGTCCCGCGCCTATGAAGACGCTGCGCTGCCCATAGGGCACCGCCAAACCATTTCCAGTCCTGTCACGGTCGCCAAGATGCTGGAGCTGTTGCGAGGTGCGGCCAAGCCGGTCGAGACCGTTCTGGAAGTGGGTTCAGGCTGCGGTTATCAGGCGGCAGTTTTGTCTAAGTTGTTTAAAAGTGTCCACAGCATTGAGCGTCTGGAATCCTTGTATTTGAAAGCCAAGGAACATTTAAAGCGCACCGGTTTCAAGTCTGTCGGTTTGCTTTACGGTGATGGCATGGCCGGCTTACCCGAGCAGGCGCCCTTTGATGCAATCATTGTTGCAGCAGCCGGTCTGCAAGTTCCCCAGCAGTTGCTGGAGCAATTGCAGGTTGGTGGGCGCATGGTGTTGCCCGTCGTGGAGGGAAACAAGCAGGTGCTGGCGGTCATTGATCGCCTTGGGCCCGCAAAGTGGCACCGCGAGAACAAGGATATCGTTAATTTTGTACCCTTGCTAAACGGCACAATCGCAAAGTAAGGCCAAATCATTTTAGTCGTTGAATTTAATGTCGGAGTTTTTGTCGTAATGAATAACAGAGTTTCAAGCGGTTTTGGTCTTGGTCTTTTATGGGCGCTCAGTGCTTGCACCACCTCACTGACCCGCGCACCCATCATCGAGCGTTTACCCACAACAGTCATAGAAGAGTCCCCCAGGGCCGTGGCAGCAAGCCAGTCAGCTCAGGACAAATCCTTGCCCGTGCCTGCCGGGTATTACGCAGTTAAAAAAGGCGATACGCTCATCGGTATCGCTTTGGACACAGGCAATGATTGGCGCGAGTTGGCCACCTGGAACCACTTGGACAATCCAAACCGTATTTTGGTGGGGCAGCACTTGCGTGTGGTGCCTTTGCCGGGTGAGGTGGGCGTCGTCGAAGTCAAGGCTGTGGCTGCTGCGCCAACCCAGCAATTGTCCGCGCTTGAGGTCAAACCCGCTGCAGAGAAAGACGTGGCAAAGAAGGCGGTAGAACCTGTTGCGCCGAAAGCTGAAACAGCGTCTGCGGCTGATTCTGCTTGGTCCTGGCCTGCTGCCGGCAACGTTATTGAGCCTTTTTCAGATTCGCGCAACAAAGGTATCGATATCGGTTTGAAAGCCGGTGATGCAGTAAACGCTGCGCTTGAAGGCAACGTCGTCTATGCAGGCAATGCACTCCGGGGTTACGGTAATCTGATTATTCTCAAACACAACTCGACCTACCTCAGCGCTTACGCACACAACCGCAAGCTTCTGGTGAAAGAGGGCGATGTAGTCAAGCGGGGGCAGCAGATTGCGGAAGCCGGCAGCACCGATGCTGAACGTGTCAAGTTGCACTTTGAAATCCGCAAGGGTGGCAAGCCCGTGGATCCCACCAAATTTTTACCGGTGCGATAAGCATGGCAATCAACCAAGTGCCGGTGAAGCCTGAAAACGTATTTCAGCTCGAAATCGAGTCTTTGGACCTTGAAGCCCAAGGTGTGGCTCACCGTGAGGGCAAGGTGGTGTTTGTGCAGGGAGCCTTGCCCAGAGAAACTGTCAGCGCCGAGGTTTTGAAACGCAAGTCCAGTTATGAAAAAGCCAGAACCGTTGAGATACTAAAAACATCTTATTCCCGGGTTGAGCCGAAATGTCCTCACTTTGGCGTGTGCGGCGGCTGTTCAATGCAGCATCTTGAGTTTTCTTCCCAGGTGGCCATCAAGGCGCGTGTTTTGGAAGACCAACTCTGGCACTTGGGGCGCATCAAGCCGCAGACCGTGTTGCGCCCGCTGGAAGGGCCGCAGTGGGGTTATCGCCATCGCGCACGGCTGGGTTGCCGCCTTGTGAACAAAAAGGGCGGCATGTTGGTGGGGTTTCATGAAAAAGGGTCCAGCTTCGTGGCGGACATGACGCAATGTCATGTGTTGCCCAAGTTTGTCTCTGACATGCTCGTGCCCCTGCGCGCCTTGATCGGTGGGCTGTCCATCGCTGACCGTGCCCCCCAGATCGAGTTGGCGGTGGGGCATGAGGTCACTGCCATGGTGTTGCGTCATCTGGCTCCGTTGAGTCCTGCTGATGAAAAAAGTCTACGCGATTTTGCGGACAAGCATCGCGTGCAGTGGTGGTTGCAGCCAGCGGGTCCGGGGTCTGTTTACCGGTTTTATCCGGACGACGGACCTGTTCTCTCCTACAGGCTGCCCGAGTTCGGCATCACCATGCCGTTTTTGCCCACAGACTTCACGCAGGTTAATCATGTCACCAACGAAGCCATGGTGAGCCAAGCTTTGCGCTTGCTTGATGTTCAGCCCACAGACCGTGTCGCCGACCTGTTTTGTGGCTTGGGTAACTTTTCTTTGCCTCTGGCCACGCAGGCCGCTGAAGTTGTCGGTGTCGAGGGCTCGGACGTGCTGACAACCCGAGCCCAAGAAAATGCCGTTGTTAACGGATTGGGTCATAAAACACGATTTTTTGCCAAAAATCTGTTTGAGCTGACGCCCCAAGAGTGGGAGCGTTGGGGCTATTTTGACCGTTTGTTGATTGACCCCCCCCGGGAAGGTGCCCTAGCGGTGTGTACGGCTTTGGCTCAGACTTCGCGTCGTACTCGTCGTATTGTCTATGTGTCCTGCAATCCGGCGACTTTGGCACGGGATGCAGCAATTTTGATTCATGAAGGTCGGTTTGTATTGAAGGCGGCCGGAACCATCAACATGTTTCCCCACACTTCGCATGTCGAATCAATTGCCGTTTTCGATTCGCCAAGCGATTGATTCAACGTGGAAAAAGTAACGGGGCCTGTGACTGGTATGTCAGAGACCCCGTAGAGGCCGGCGTTTAGCTCGCCGGCGGAGCGGCGGGTAAGGATACCCGTCCGTTGAGTCTTCATACTAGTTTCATCGATGTTAAAAAACAAGCTTTAAACAAAGAAAAAGGGGCGGTTAGCCCCTTTTTTCATCATTTTTAACAGTAAGGAGTCCGGCTGGTTTTCCTTAATCCCTGCTGTTACCCGTGAAGGCCATCAACAAACTCAACAGATTGGCAAAAATATTGTAGAGATCAAGGTACACAGCCAATGTTGCAGTGATGTAATTGGTTTCACCGCCGTCCATGATGCGCTTGAGATCAAACAACAGATAAAGCGAGAAAATTCCGACGGCCATGACTGACAATGCAAGGCTCAAGGCAGTCAGGTGGAGAAACATGTTGGCCACGCCACCGACGAGCAACATCATCACACCGACAAACAGAAATTTTCCCATGTTGGAGAAATCGCGCTTGGTGACGCTTGCATAACTGGCCAATCCAAAAAAGATTCCACCCGTGCCCAATGCCGCTACACCGATCAGACTGCCACCATTTGGCATGTTAAGCGCCACCCTGAGCATGTTCGAAAGCATCAGCCCCATAAAGAAGGTGAAGGCCAAGAGCAATACGACCCCCATACCAGAATGCTTGGTGCGCTCAATTCCCCAGAAGAAACCAAATGCAATGGCCATGAAGGCGAATAGACCAATGAAAGGGCTGCCGGCAAAAAAGCTGAAACCGAACTGAACCCCCACATAAGCACCCAGCGTAGTGGGCAACATCGACAGCGCAAGCAACCAATAGGTATTGCGCAGGGTACGGTTTTGCGACGCCGATTGTTGTGTTTCCAACGTTCGACCAAAACTGTAATTGTTTAATTCAGACATAAAGACATCTCCTGCAAGGTTTGCAATTGAATTGACGGGCAATGATTAGAGTACAAAATCCAGAGAAAAGTTTCAATGTCTCACCCTTGTTCCGGTACGCTATAATGGAAAGCTTTGTAATTTAAACCAATTTTGTCGGAAAGAACCAAAAACATGGCGATTGAACGCACTCTGTCCATTATCAAGCCTGATGCCGTTGCAAAAAACGTAATCGGTCAAATTTACTCCCGTTTCGAAGGTGCCGGCCTGAAAGTTGTTGCTGCCCGCATGACCCATCTGTCACGCGCTGAAGCAGAAGGCTTTTACGCCGTTCACAAAGAGCGTCCTTTCTTCAAAGACCTCGTTGATTTCATGATCTCCGGTCCTGTGATGGTTCAAGCGCTGGAAGGCGAAGGCGCCATCTTGAAAAACCGCGACCTGATGGGCGCAACAGACCCGAAGAAGGCAGCCGCAGGCACCATTCGCGCTGATTTCGCTGACAGCATCGACGCCAACGCCGTTCACGGTTCAGACTCAGCTGAAAACGCTGCAGTTGAAATCGCTTATTTCTTCCCGACATTGAACGTTTATTCACGTTAATGACTACGCCCGCGCCACTCACCAATTTATTGGGGCTTTCTGTGCCCCAACTGGAGGCGTTTTGCGCGGACATCGGCGAAAAGCCATTTCGCGCCAGGCAACTGGCGCGCTGGTTGCATAAAAACGGAGTCTCTTCTTTTGAGGAGATGACCGATCTGGCTAAAAGTTTGCGCGAGAAACTGCCTGCAGTGGCTTGCGTGAACACCCCAGGTATCGTGTCTGACAAAACCGCCCAAGACTTCACCCGCAAGTGGTTGTTTGACGTGGGGCAGGGCAACGCAGTGGAAACGGTGTTCATTCCCGAAACCAACCGCGGCACGCTTTGCGTTTCCTCCCAGGCCGGTTGTGCAGTGAATTGCCGGTTTTGTTCTACTGGCAAGCAGGGTTTTGCGAGAAATTTGAAGGCTGATGAAATCGTGTCGCAGCTCTGGCTGGCCAACCGTTTGCTGGGTGCAGAGCCCTCTGGCGATCGAATCATCAGCAACGTTGTAATGATGGGCATGGGCGAACCCTTGCTTAACTATGAGAATTTGGTGCCTGCGCTTCATTTGATGCTCGATGACCACGCTTACGGTTTGTCTCGTCGCAGGGTCACCGTCTCAACCAGCGGAGTCGTACCTTTCATGGACCGGCTTTCCCAAGATTGCCCTGTAGCGTTGGCGGTGTCTTTACATGCCCCCAACGATGCCTTGCGAGACGACTTGGTTCCGCTGAATAAAAAATACCCACTCAAAGATTTGCTCGATGCGTGTTTGCGTTACCTGAAGTACGCACCCCGTGATTTCATTACCTTCGAATATGTCATGCTGCAAAACGTCAATGACAGTGACAAGCACATCGAAGAACTCATCGGCATTGCCAAACATGTGCCATGCAAGTTGAATTTGATTCCATTCAACCCGTTCCCGGAATCTGGTTTGTTGCGTTCAAACAACGACAGAATTGCCCGTTTTGTCAGTCGTTTGTCCGAAGCGGGCGTGGTGACAACCGTCCGAAAAACCCGGGGAGATGATATTGACGCGGCTTGCGGCCAATTGGCTGGTGATGTCAAAGACAGAACCCGTTTAAGCAGTCGTCAGCCTGTTAATGCACAACCGGGCGAAAAGAACGAAAAAATCATCCAATTCAATTTGTCTCTGGCTCCTAAATCAGCTCAGAGATAATATACAGTTAAAGCACTTAGATGGACGTTGTAAGAAAAGACTTTAAGTCGGGAGGCGAAAGCACCATGGAAGTCGCACGTGTTCCGCAGCAAGCGTTTACGGTTGTAGAGGGAGGATCTCCCGGGCAAATGCTCAAGGCTGCCCGAGAGCGCATGGGTTTAACCGTTGGCGATGTATGTGCCAACTTAAAAATGCTGGAAACGCAAATCCAGGCCATGGAGTCTGACACGCTGAAAGGCTTGCCCCCGGGCGGTTATGGTCGTGCCTTCATTAAAGGTTATGCACGTTTTGTGGGGCTGGATGCCGACGCAATTGTTGAGTCGATGTTGTCGATGTCCGGAACGTCTTCGGCACTGATGCCTCCTCCGCAACTCATGGTGTCTCCCGCTGTGGCAGCGCAACGCGCCATGGATGAGGCGGGTGAGTCCAGCGACCCTTTCGCTCGGCCAGCGTCTGTTTCATCCAATTACAACTTCGGACAGATCTCTTCTACCAACGGTGCCAGCGAAAGCAACACGGTAAAATACTGCCTGATCGCATTGGTCATCGGACTGGTGGCGTATATTGTGGTGCCCACATTTAAAGATGGACGCGGCAAAGAAGAGCCGATGGTGTCCCAAATTCCCCAAGAGACGGTTATTCCCGCGGTGAATGCAGAGCTGATGCCGTCCAGCAAAGGCGTTAATTCGGGGGCTGCCTCCGTAGAGCCTGCGTTCCCCCCGGGAACGGTGTTGATGGCGCCTCAGTCGGCTGTTGAAGCGCAGTCTGTCGCACCAGTGGCGGCGGCACCTGCAGCACCCGCTGTCATTGCTGCACCTGTTACCCAAGTCGCGCCGGCACAACCAGTTGCAGCCTTGCCCTCTCAATCCGTCGTCAGGCCCGCACCCGTCTCGCCGGTTGCTCAAAACAAGCCTGCTGCGGTGGTGCCTTCTGTGCCTGCCTCCAGCGCTGCAGGCGGTGTTCAGAAAGTTCGTATCCAATTCACCGATCGGGCCTACGTCACCATTCGTGACCGTGATGGTAATATTTTGATGGCGCAACTCAATCCGGCCAACACTGACAAACTGGTTGAAGGCAACCCACCGTTCAAGGTGATTATCGGCAATGCAAGGGCTGTCAAAATTGAATATCAGGGCAAGCCTTTGGATGTTTCGTCCTACACCAAAGACGATGTGGCCCGTTTTGTTATTGAATGATGAATCAAACACCCGCTTCTGCTCTTTTTGAGCAACCCGTTTCCAGTGGACCCCTCCCAAGAAGAATAACGCGCCAAGCCCTGATCCGCTGGGGAGGGCGTGTTTTGAAAGTGGGCGGCGGGGCTCCGGTGGTGGTGCAGTCCATGACCAACACCGACACGGCCGATGCAATAGGTACAGCCATTCAGATCAAGGCCTTGGCTCAAGCAGGCTCTGAAGTTGTGCGCATCACAGTAAACAATGCCGAGTCAGCCCGTGCGGTTCCAGCGATACGTCAGCAACTCGATCGTATGGGTATTGATGTTCCTTTGGTCGGCGACTTTCATTACAACGGCCACAAGTTGCTCACAGAGTTTCCTGAGTGCGCGCAAGCGCTGTCAAAGTACCGCATCAACCCCGGTAATGTGGGAACCTCAAGAAGTCGTGATGACAATTTTGCAAAAATGATCGAACTCGCATGTCGCTATGACAAAGCCGTTCGCATTGGTGTGAATTGGGGCAGTCTGGACCAAAGTTTGTTGGCACGTCTGATGGACGAAAATGCGGCCAGATCCCAGCCTCTGGAGGCCAAACAGGTTATGTACGCTGCACTAATAGAGTCTGCAGTCTCCAGCGCTAAAACTGCCGAGTCTCTTGGTTTGCCGGGTAATCAGATTTTACTGTCCTGCAAGGTCAGTCAGGTGCAGGACCTCATTGCCGTTTACCGCGAATTGTCCAACCGTTGCGACTATCCGCTGCACTTGGGTCTAACTGAGGCAGGCATGGGCAGCAAGGGCATTGTCGCCTCTACCGCCGCATTGTCTGTACTGTTACAGGAAGGCATTGGCGACACCATACGCATTTCCCTGACGCCCGAACCCAATGGCGACAGAACCAAGGAAGTCATCGTCGGGCAGGAAATTCTCCAAACCATGGGTTTAAGGGCGTTTACGCCCCAAGTGGTTGCATGTCCTGGTTGTGGTCGCACCACCAGCACCTTGTTTCAAGAATTGGCTGAAAATATCCAGACCTATTTGCGTGAGCAGATGCCGATTTGGAAGTCGCGTTTTGTGGGTGTCGAAACCATGCAGGTTGCTGTCATGGGCTGCGTTGTGAACGGGCCGGGCGAAAGCAAGCATGCCAATATCGGCATTTCTCTGCCAGGCACTGGTGAAGCGCCTTCCGCGCCGGTGTTCATTGATGGGCAGCGGTCCGTTACGCTCAAGGGTGAGCGCATCGCCGAAGAGTTCAAAGCCATCGTTGAGAGCTACGTTGCACGCAAGTACGGGCAGCACGCCGAGCAAAACAATTCATAATCGGCGACAATACGGGGTTAGTTGCAAAACCCGTTATTCCAGAATTCCATGAGCGAACCCCGCGACCCCGAAAAAATTGCTGTTGTCAGGCCAGACCGGTCTTCAGAGCCACGTCCCTCCCGCTTGCAAGCGGTCAAAGGCATGAACGATATTCTGCCCAATGAGTGCGCTCACTGGGATCAACTCGAACTCATCCTCAAAGACTGGTTGCGTTGCTATGGTTACCGCGGCATCAGAACGCCGGTCCTCGAGCCCACACCTTTGTTTCGCAGGGGTATTGGCGAGGTCACCGACATCGTTGAGAAGGAAATGTTCAGTTTTACCGACCGTTTGAATGGCGACGAACTGACATTGCGCCCTGAGTTCACGGCCGGCATCGCACGGTCGGTCATTGAGCACAACCTGACTTATGCAGCGCCCCAACGCGTGTTTTCGATGGGGCCGGTGTTCCGGCACGAACGCCCGCAGCGCGGTCGCTACAGGCAGTTTCACCAGCTTGACGTTGAGGCACTCGGTTTTTCAGGCCCCGATGTTGATGCCGAACTGATTGTCATGCTGAGCCGCTTGTGGGCTGATTTGGGTCTGCAAAACATACGCCTGGAGCTGAATTGTCTGGGGTCCGCCCAAGAGCGCAAAGCGCACCGGCAAAGCTTGATCGATTATTTTTCTGAAAACGAAGCCTTGCTCGATGAAGATGCCCGTCGCCGGCTTCACACCAATCCGCTGCGCATACTGGACACCAAAAATCCAGCCATGCAGGCTTTGGTGGACGCTGCTCCGCGACTGGAAACGCATTTGGGTGAAGAATCCAAAGCGCATTTTGAAGGTGTGCAGCGTCTGTTGAAAGACTGTGGTGTGGTTTTCACCGTCAATCCGCGTTTGGTTCGGGGGTTGGACTACTACAATCTCACCGTTTTTGAATGGATCACAGACCAACTGGGCTCGCAAGGCACCATTTGTGGTGGCGGCCGTTACGATGGCCTTGTTGAGGTGCTCGGGGGCAAGCCCACCCCGGCAGTGGGTTTTGCCATTGGTTTGGAGCGTCTCCTCGAGTTGTGGTCTGAAACGCGCCTTGACGATTTGCCTGCTGAAGTCGACTGCTACATGGTGTATCAGAGTGAGAATGCACGGCGCCGCTGTTTCAGCCTTGCAGAGCAATTGCGCGATGCAGGCTTGAACGTGCTGTTGCATGGCGGTGGTGGAAGCATGAAAAGCCAGATGAAGCGAGCCGATCAAAGCGGTGCTCCAGTAGCGGTTATTTTGGGCGATGATGAATTGCAGGCGGGCACCGCAACAGTCAAGGTGCTCAGGGGCGAGTCTTCGCAAATGCAGTTTCAACAGGACGGATTGTCTGATGCGCTGTATGACCTTTTGTTTAGTGATGATGAGGGAACTGAATGAATCACAGACTCGATCTTGATGAACAGGAACAACTTGCCAATTTGAAGGCGTTTTGGGACAAATACGGCAATTTCATCACCACACTTGTCACCGTCGTATTGGTTTGCTACGCAGCCTTCAATGGTTGGCGTTATTGGGAGCTTAAACAATCCCGTGAAGCCGTGGTCTTGTTTGAGGGTGTTGAAAAAGCGGTTGCCAACAAAGACATGGCATTGCTTAAAGACGCATCCGGTGCGCTGTTGGGCGACTATAAACGCACTGCGTATGCCAGCAAGGGTGCCCTGATTGCAGCCAAAGCCTATTTCGAAGCAGGGGACGCCAAGCAAGCAAAGGCAGCACTGCAATGGGTTGCTGACAACGGGTTTTCCGATGCATACAAGGCAATTGCCCGCATTCGGCTCGCCGGCTTGTTGCTGGATGAAAAAGCGTTTGATGAAGCGCTGAAAGTTCTGGATTTTTCCGCACCTGACACCCATTTGGGCTTGCAGGCCGATCGTCGGGGCGATGTCTATTTCGGCAAGTCCGACAACGAAGCGGCTCGCAAGGCTTATGCTGAAGCCTTGGCGAAACTCGATGAACGCGATCCTTGGCGCGCCGTGGTTCAACTGAAGTTGGAGTCGATTACTCAATGAAGCGTGCAACAGTTTCCCTCGTAAGCTTGCTCGGTGTTGTGTCCCTGTTGGGCGGCTGTAGTTTCCTGTCCAAAATCAATCCTTTTGACAACAACAAGTTCAAGCCCGCCCCCTTGGTCGACTTCAAGCCAAGTTTGAAGCCGCAGTTGGCTTGGGCTGCAAAAATAGGTGAAAGCCGTCTGGCCTCACTGCAACCTGCCGTTGTTGATCGTGTGGTTTATGCCGCGAGTGAAGAAGGCGTGGTTGTTGCCTATGATGTAACTTCAGGAAAAACCCTGTGGCGCCGTGAATTGAAACAGCGTATCAGCAGCGGAGTTGCTGCAACCGGCGATGCGTTGGTGATGGTGGCCGAGAAGGGCAAAATTATCGCCTTGGACGAGCAAGGTAAGGATCTGTGGTCGGCGCAGGCCAGCACGGAAGTCATAACGCCCCCAACAGCGGCACTTGGCGTTGTACTGGTTCGAGCCTCAGATGGCCGCATCACAGCCTTCGAGGCCAAGGATGGAAAACGCAAATGGTCTTTTCAGCGCCAACTGCCTCCTTTGACTCTGCGCAACATTGAGCCCATTACCGTTCACCAGAGTACCGCGTATGTCGGTTATCCGGGAGGCAAGTTGATCGCGTTGAATCTGGCCAATGGCAATGTGCGCTGGGAATCCACCGTTGCGCTGCCAAAAGGCGCCACAGAAATTGAACGCATTGCAGACGTCAGCGGCGCACCTGTCATCAGTTTGCGTCAGGTTTGTGCAGCCAGCTTCCAAGGCCGCATCGGTTGCTTTGATTTGCAAAATGGCAGCGCTGTCTGGACCCGCGATTTCTCCACTTCGGTTGGGCTGTCTGCTGACGACAGGTATGTCATCGCCTTTACAGAGAAAGGTGAAATGTCAGCTTTCTCCAGAGACGGCGGACCTGTTGTTTGGAAAAATGAAACGTATTTGTTCAGAAAACCTGGCGCTCCCGTGATCGCCAGTCGTGCCGCAGTTTTCTCCGATGTTGAAGGTTAT
>JBEIKS010000021.1:0-15142 GCA_040379625.1 Burkholderiaceae bacterium | reverse complement strand
CGTGTCGAACTTTTGAAGGCCGGTGTCAGTTGCTCGCCCCATGTTGAAATTTCCTGCTCTGCAATCCGGGCGGTTCTTGCAGCCAGACAGACTTCCTCGCCCATGTTCAGTCTGCCAGCCAGACTCATGGAGCCATCGCTGTGAATTTCGACAACGGGCAGCCAGTCTATGAGGTGCTGGCGTCGAACACCCACACGTAGCGCAACCGGATGGGCGTTTTCCAACGGGCTGGCCAGCGCTTTCATTGCATTTTGACCTTCAACCGCCTGCAAAACATTTCCATTGGACAGGCTCACCTTTTTCCAGTCGCTGAGTTGCTCCAGCCCCAGAGAGTCGAATGACTGTATGCGGTGTGCGTTGATGATGATCTGGCTGTAATCGCTTTGTGTCACACGACCATTTTTGATTCTCGGGTGAGTGCCACTATTGACGCCATGGCTGATCAGACCCAAGTGGTGGTCCGAGCCTGCGTCGTTTGCTGCATGGCCAGGTGATGCCAGTTCAGTGCCTGAGCCGCCCAGGTCGTCGTGCCCCATGCTCATGGTCAGGCAGGCCTTTTGCAAGCGGTCTGGACGTTCAGGAATGATCGCCACGCCAACGGCAGGTCTGCTGTGTTCTATTTTCGCGTCCACCACCACACCTTGACAAACGCCGCCCCAAATCTGCAGCGTTCTACTTTCCTTCAAGGCAAGTTGGCAGGCTTCGCGTGCCTGTTTGGCCCAGTGCGCCGACAAAATAAGAATCATGGCGGAGACACGGTCTGAATGCCGGCGTGCGTGCGCCTTCTCAAGCGCGTTGGCCACCGCTTGGGTAATGAGATCAGGATCTGTTGTTTCTCCGACTTGCAAGCTGGTGCCTATCATGAGCCGATTCCTTTTTTCTTCTTTTATTCTAGTCCAATAGCGGTGCAACGGAGGATTAAAAATGCATCGCTCGGTTAAATAGTGGGGCGCGTTTTCTTTTTGAATTCGCACAGGTGTTCAATGCCACAATGGGGGCAATCGGGTGTCCTGGCCTTGCAGACATAACGACCATGAAGAATCAGCCAATGGTGGGCATCTTGCTTGAATTCCGGCGGTATCAAGCGCTCAAGGCGCTTTTCTACTTCAAGTACAGTTTTTCCCGGTGCAATACCGGTTCTGTTTGATACCCGGAAAATATGGGTGTCCACTGCGATGGTGGGTTGGCCGAATGCGGTGTTTAAAATGACGTTTGCGGTTTTTCTGCCGACGCCGGGCAGGGCTTCCAGACTTTCCCTGTCCTGGGGAACAACGCTGCCATGTTTTTCAATCAGCAGGCGACATGTTTCCAGCAGGTGTTTGCCTTTAGAGCGAAAAAGTCCGATGGTTTTAATGTATTGCTCCAAGCCTGCTGGGCCCAGTGCCAA
Source organism: Burkholderiaceae bacterium (assembly GCA_040379625.1). Classification (GTDB taxonomy): domain Bacteria; phylum Pseudomonadota; class Gammaproteobacteria; order Burkholderiales; family Burkholderiaceae_B; genus SXZD01. The sequence goes on along the minus strand of JBEIKS010000021.1, from coordinate 13,755 downwards.
GATGGTTTCCGGTGTGTTAGCCACTGGAAACAACTTTTTGGTGGCCTTGTTTACCCCAACATCTGTGGCCTGTGCAGACAGCAACACCGCAACCAACAGTTCAAACGGGCTGGTGTACTGAAGTTCGGTGGTTGGTTTTGGATTGGCGTTTTGGAAAATCGAAAAGATTTGTCGTCTTTTTTCAGTGTTCAAGAATGCGCCCCCGGTGGTTTGGCCGAATCACCGGCGATTTTACGACGGGCCCTTGCCCGTTCAAGCGCCGCAGCGATGATGTCTCGCTTTCTGTTGGCCTCGTCCGGGCTGTCTCCATGCCCTTCAATTTCCGCGTGCTTGCTCAACGCTTTGTCCTCAAGTTTTTTTTCAGAGGCGCTGAGCAGTCGCTCAAGGCGTACAGTTCTTTGCTTGAGTCGCTCCCGGGCAGCACTGGCTTGTGCTTTGTCCCAATCAGAAAAATCGGGTAGCAAGACCATCTCGATGCAATCAACAGGGCAGGGTGGTATGCACAACTCGCAACCGGTACAGAGACTGGCAATGACCGCATGCCGGCGCTTGTTGCCACCAACGATGGCATCCACCGGGCAGGCTTTGATGCATAGGGTACAGCCTATGCAGTGTTCAGCAGCAATGGAGGCAATGTGGCGAGGTTTGTGTTGTCCACAACTGGCATCAAGTTCAATGACTGGCACGGCAAGTACCTTGGACAACAGAACCACGCCCTCGGCGCCCCCCGGGGGGCAGCGATTGATGGGCGCTTCCCCTCTGGCCATGGCGGCTGCATAAGGTTTGCAGCCTTCAAACCCGCACTGGCCGCATTGGGTCTGCGGCAGTTGCTGGTCCAGTTGCTCTGTTAATTTGTCGATCAGGCTGTCAGGCATGCTTGCGTATGAAGGCTTCAATTTGCGGGCAAATGGTTTCACGCCAGCGACGACCACTAAAAATACCGTAGTGTCCGCATTTTTCAGCCGTTAAGTGCTGCTTCTTGTTTGCAGGAATGCCGGAGCAGAGGTGTTGTGCCGATTCTGTTTGCCCACTGCCTGAAATGTCATCAAGTTCGCCCTCAATGGTGAACAATGCGGTGTTGGTGATGTCTTCCGGAGCAACCCGTTGGCCTTTGATGAACCAAGTGCCCATGGGCAGTGCATGTTCTTGAAACACCGTTTTGATGGTTTCAAGATAATACTCAGCGGGCATGTCCAACACAGCATTGTATTCGTCATAAAAACGACGGTGTGCTTCAGCACTTTCACCGTCGCCTTCAATCAGGTGCATGTAAAAATCCTGATGTGAGCTGACATGCCGATCCGGGTTCATGGCCACAAAACCTGCGTGTTGCAGAAAGCCTGGGTACACCCTGCGCAGGAAGCCCGGATAATTATGCGGCACCGTGTAAATGACATTGTTTTCAAACCACGAGTGCGGTTTTGTCACTGCCAGTGTATTGACCGAGGTTGGACTTTTCCGGGTGTCAATGGGGCCACCCATCATGGTCATGGTTTTTGGGCTCAACGGATCTTTGTTGCTAGCCATCAGCGACACGGCAGCCAAGACGGGAACTGTCGGCTGACACACCGAAATAACATTCACGTCTTCGCCCAAGAAATGAATAAACTCCATGACGTAATGGACGTAGTCGTGCAGGTGAAAGGCGCCCTCGGACAGGGGTACCATTTTTGCGTCTGCCCAGTCGGTGATGTATACCTCGTGGTGTGGGATCAGCGCCCTCACAGTGTCTCGCAACAGGGTTGCAAAGTGACCGGACAGTGGGGCGACCAACAGCACTTTTGGCTGAGGTGTGTATTCCAGACCGTCATCGGGTACTTTGCGAAAGTGGATCAGGTTGCAAAACGGTTTTTTCTTGGAAATTTGTTCGACCACGCCCATGGTCACACCGTCCACGTCTGTGGTGGCGATGCCAAAGGCGGGTTTTTCGTAATCTTTGCCCAATCGGTGCAACAAGCCATAACTGGCGGCAATGCGATTGGCGAAAGGAAGGTAGGCCAGCGGACTGAACGGGTTGGTGTAGAGGGAGGCTCCCACTTCGGCCACGGAGCTCATCGGTTGAAGCAGTGATCGCTGGAGTTCATGAAGCTGGTAGAGCATGCTTGACCCTGACTTTCTAGAGATGCAGTTAGTACGCCATTATCGACGATAAATTGTTGCGATGCAACATAACACACGGCTTACCAATAGTTCTCTACAGCAATTTGACCCGGTTGGCTGCGGCGGCTGGTTTTGTAACCGAATTCACCCAGACATTTACGGGTGTCATCGACCATTTCAGGGTTGCCGCATATCATGATTCTGGAGCGTTCCGGATCAAATTTGATGCCTGCACTGCGTTCAAGCTCACCGTTTCTTATGAGTAAGGGAATCCGGTCTTTCAATTTGAAGTCGGAAGGCCCTCTGGTCACAATAGGAATGTAAGTGAGTTTCTTGTCTTGAAACTTACAAAAATCCGAAAGAAGTTCTTGCTCGCAATAAGAATGAATGGTTTCCTGATAAACCAGTTCTTCTGCATCTCTGACGCAGTGCACCAAAATAATATTCTCGTAATGTTGCCAAACTTCAGGGTCCCAGAGAATGGACAAAAACGGAGCCAGCCCTGTACCCGAAGAGAGCAGCCACAAATCTTTCCCGCTTTCAAACCGGCTGGTGGTCAAAAAACCATAAGGCTGTTTCTCGACGTACAGCGTATCTCCCACCTTCAAGCGCTTGAGTTCGCTGGTGAATTCGCCATCTGGAATGACGATGGAGAAAAACTCCAGATGTTCTTCATAGTTGGCAGAAGCGACCGAGTAGGCACGCCATGCGATTTCGTCAGGTTTTCCTGCACTGATTTTCCTCACGCCCAATCGCAGAAACTGACCGGGTGCAAACCTGAGTCCGCTAAATCGGGTGGTCCGAAATGAAAAAAGTTTTTCAGGAACCCAGGTATGAACCCAGGTTACGGTTTCTTCGGTGTATTTCTCAGCAGTTGAGGACATCTAACGTTGTTTTTCAGCGCTCAAGCAGTTTTAGCTTGTCTTTGACTTCTTTCCAGTCGTCTGCATCGGGCAGGTGCGGCTTCATGCGTGTGATGCTGGGCCAGCCACCTTTTGACAATTCAACATTTAACTCAATGAACTGTTTTTGTGACTCAGGCACGTCTTCTTCTGCATAAATAGCATTGACGGGACATTCGGGTATGCAGACCGCGCAATCGATGCACTCATCTGGGTCTATGACTAAAAAATTGGGGCCTTCGCGGAAACAATCGACGGGACAAACGTCGACACAATCCGTGAATTTACATTTAATGCAGGCTTCGGTGACTACGTGCGTCATCTAACTCTTTCAAAAAAAAGACATCAAGAGCTCTATTTTAACCCGACTGCTGGTTGCTTGGCACACGAGGACACACTGAAGTGACCCGATGCAGTCCGATAAAATGAGGCGAAGCGCTTTAAACTATGGAAAACCCTAGGGCTTCAGGGGGGGTAGAGTTTCTATAATCGGGAAGAAGTCTTTGTTTAAAAGCAGATAGGTGAAGTTTAATGAATTTCGATTCCCAAGCAGCAAAAGACCGGATTTTTTCTAAAATCCGCGCCTCGCAGGGTAGATCACAAGAGAGCAAGACGCGCGAAATGGTGGACAGTGAGACATATTTGGCTCAAAAGTCACTGGGTCCGCAGCCAAGTCAGCCCAAAGATTTGATTGAATTGTTCGCGGAGCGCTCAATACAGATGTCTTCCACGGTGGATGTACTCGATTCCTCCGCAACAATAGCCGATGCACTGGAGACTTACCTGACATCCGGGCTGTTGTCCAAAACTGCAGTGGTCTGGCCGTCTTTGCAAAGTGCGCCGTGGGTACACCAATTGGCAACCAAAGGGGTGACCCTGCGCTTTGGCGCGCCTGCCGGAGACGATCTCGTAGGTATCAGCGGGGTGATGTCTGCGGTTGCGGAAACCGGCACCTTGGTGATGGCCAGTGGACCGGATACGCCGGCAAGCACGCATTTGCTGCCCGAAACGCACATTGCACTGGTGGCCGCCAGTCAGGTGGTACTTACCATGGAGCAGGCCTTTTCACGGGCGCGTTTATTGCCGACAGGTCTGCCCAGGGCTTTGAATTTTGTGTCAGGTCCTTCGCGTACCGGAGACATTGAGCAAACCATCGTGTTGGGGGCCCATGGTCCTTACAGGGTTCATATTTTGCTGCTGAAGGACTGCTGATGGAGCAAGACAGCCGCAGGGCGTTTTTCAAAAAGGCAGGTGCAGCGGTTGGAGTGGGGGGCGTTTTGGGAGCTCCAGCCTACGTGCGAGCCAGTCCTGAGTTCACATTCCGGTTCCAGAGTACATGGCAAAGTACTGATATATTTCACGATTTTGCACAAGACTTGGCAAAGAAAGTCAATGAAATGTCAGGGGGGCGTCTGCGTATCGAGGTGCTTCCCGCCAACAGTGTGGTGAAGGCGTTTGGTTTGTTGTCTGCGGTGCACAAAGGCCAACTTGACGGCGGACACGGCGTTTCAACCTATTGGTATGAAACCCATTCTGCGCTGGGTTTGTTCGGCAGCGGTCCGGGTTTTGGAATGGATGCAAATACATTTCTCGCCTGGATGTCTCATGGGGGTGGTCAAAAACTCTACGATGAAGTCATGCGAAAGGAATTGGGTTTGAATGTGCAGGGCTTTTTGTATGGGCCCATGCCTGCCCAGCCTCTGGGTTGGTTTAAACAAGCGATTAAAAAAAGTTCCGACCTTAAAGGCTTGCGCTATCGCTGTGTTGGCTTGGCGGCCGAGTTGATGAAGGAGCTGGGGGTGTTGCCAGTTTCGCTGCCTGCCACTGACATTGTGCCCTGGATGGAAAAAAACCTGTTGGACGCCGCTGAATTCAACAATCCAACCTCAGACCGTGCGCTTGGGTTTCCCAAAGTGGCTACCGTGTGCATGATGGGCAGTTGGCATCAGTCCGGAGAGGTGTTTGAAGTGCTGTTTAACAAGCAGCGGTTCGAGTCTTTGCCTTTCGAGTTGCGCAGCCTGTTGCGCTATGCACTTCAGGCGAGCTCTGCAGACATGAGTTGGAAGGCGGCTTCACGCTATGCCGACGATTACGAAGACATGGCCAGGCGGCAGGGGGTGCGTTATTTCCACACGCCTCAAGATGTTCTGGATGCGCAATTGAACGCTTGGCGTAAAGTGCTCTCCAGAGAATCTGATAAAAATCAGATGTTTAGAAAAGTGATGGAGTCGCAGATGAAATTTGCGAAAAAAGTGGTGGGATTTCAGTTAGAATCGCAGCCCTCCAGCCGATCCGCGTATGATTTTTGGTTTAATCGCCGTCGCGGCGTCGAGTAGGTTCTATAATCGTTTCAGCTTCCCAAATGGTTCTCAGTCATGGCAGACATTGATATCTTAAAGAAACACAGCATGCCCATTGCCAAGGCGCGCAAGGCGGCCCAGGAGGTTGCGGAGCAACTGCAGACTGAATATGGGCTGTCTTATGAGTGGGACGCGGATGTGCTGACCTTCAAAAAAACCGGCATCAGTGGCACATTGAAACTGGTGCCTAAAAAAGTGGAAATATCCATCACACTGGGGTTGCTCTTGCGTGTTTTCAAAGAGCCCATGCGCTTGGAAATTCAAAAAAATCTGGACGCAATTTTCGACTGAAATCCGTTCTAAAGCGGCGATTTCTTTAGTTGGGAGAGAAACGCTGAGACTGACGGAAATTTCAGGTTGATTTTTAATTCCTTCAGGCGCTGATTGCGAATTCGCCGTGATTCATTCATAAAAGACCACATCATTGGGCTGACCACTGACTGAACCTCTTGTCTGGTTTTTCTTTCCGGACGCTGCAAACCGAAGTGGTCGGCCACAGTATCGAAATAATCGCCCATTTTAGAAGGCTCGTCGTCCACCGCATTGAATACGCGTCGTCCGTGTTTCATGAAGAGGCTACGCCAGGCCAGTCTGGCCAAGTCGTCCGCATGAATATGGTTTGACCAGGAATCTTCAGACGCCGTGATTGCGGGCGTTCCAGAACGCAGCCGGTCGAGGGGTAGTCGTTCCAGCGCGTAAATGCCCGGAGCCCTCAAGATACCCACTGATTTGAAACTCGCCAGATGGCTTTGGTGCGCATTTTTGCCACGCCAGCAGTCCTCTGCATGAACGCGCCGGATTGCTCTGGGGTTTTTCGGTTTTGCAGTGCGGGTTTCGTCTATCCATTGCCCCTGATTGTCGCCATACACGCCTGTGGTACTGACATAACAGACGCGCAGGCTGGAGGGCGTCGAAGGGCGTGTTAAGCTTGCATCTGAGGGTTTTTTAAGTGTCAGGGCCCGGGAATTTAGCTGCAAAGACAGTCGCAGGCTGGCCCTGTCTTTTTTGCCCTCTGGGGCGGGTGGGGCCAAATAGACAATGCGACCAGCGGCCAAGCGCGTCAAGCGCCTCTGGAAGCTTGGGTCTGTCAGGTCGCCTGTTAAGGGGATTGCGCCAAGCTTGCGTATGGCGGTGGCTTGTTCAGGGCGGCGGCAGGTGGCAATGATGCGATGGAGCGGTGCTTTTTGAGTGAGCAGACGCAAGCCGACGTCGCCACAGCCAATGACCAGTGTGCGCATTTTGCTTAATTGTTTTCGGGGGGGGCGTATTCCCGCCCGAATGTTCGAATAACTTTTCATGGTTGCATTGTAGTATGAGCTTCGAAGTTGAATTGGCCCCCAGCGGTCGAAAATTTGGGTGTGATGCCGGTGAAACCCTCTTGTCTGCAGCGTTGCGGCAAGGTTTGGTTCTGCCCTATGGTTGTAAAAACGGGGCTTGCGGTTCTTGCAAGGGCAAGTTGCTCGCCGGCGAGGTCGATTACGGCGTTTATCAAAGCAAAGCACTGCCTGAACAAGACCGTGTGCTGGGCTTTGCCTTGCTGTGCTGCGCCACCCCAAAAACCGCCTTGCGTTTAGAGGTCAGGGAAATTACAGGCTTGGGTGATGTGCCGGTGAGAAAAATGCCTTGCCGTGTCAATGTTATTGAAAAACGGGCCAGTGATGTGGCTGTCTTGAAACTCCAGTTGCCTGCCAACGAGGTACTTCAGTTCAAGGCGGGGCAGTACATCGAGTTTTTATTGAAAGACGGGCAGCGCCGCAGTTATTCCATGGCCAACTCCCCCCATGACCAGAGCGGCATTGAACTGCATTTACGTCACATGCCGGGCGGTGTATTTACAGACCATGTATTTACTACCATGAAGGAACGCGAAATCTTGCGTATGGAAGGGCCCATGGGCACTTTCTTTCTGCGTGAAGATTCCAACAAGCCCATGGTGTTTTTAGCCAGTGGAACAGGTTTTGCCCCTATTAAGTCAATGATCGAGTACGGCTTGCACAAGGGCATGAATCGTCCGCTGACCTTGTATTGGGGCGGAAGAACCAAGCAGGATTTGTATCTGTTGGACTTGGCTCAGCGTTGGGCCGATGAGTATTCGCACATCAAATTCGTGCCTGTACTTTCAGAGGCCTTGCCCTCAGATGACTGGACAGGGCGCACCGGTTTTGTTCATCGGGCTGTGATGCAGGACTTTCCAGATTTATCGGGACATCAGGTGTATGCTTGCGGCGCGCCTGTGGTGGTCTCATCGGCCCACACAGATTTCGTGGCGCTGTGCGGTTTGCCTGAAGATGAGTTTTTCGCGGACTCGTTTACTTCCGCCGCAGACGTGGTGTGAAAACCGTCTGACCGGTTGCGCAATCAAACCTCCCCGAGGTAGGCTTGTCGTATCCGGTCGTCGTGCAGCAGGTCTGCACTTGCTCCTTGCAGCGTTATTTCTCCGGTCTCCATAACGTAGGCCCGTTGCGAAATCTCCAAGGCCCGGCGAGCGTTTTGCTCTACCAGCAACACCGAGGTGTTCTGGTTTGCAATCGTTTGAATCAATTGAAAAATACGATCTACGAAAATAGGTGCCAACCCCATGCTGGGTTCGTCCAGCAAAAGCAAGCGGGGTCTGGACATCAACGCGCGTGCCATTGCGAGCATTTGTTGTTCGCCACCTGAAAGTGTTCCCGCCAATTGTGAACGCCTTTCCGCCAGGCGGGGGAACAACTCATACATGCGTTGCAAATCTTCGGCTGTTTGGGCTTTGTCGGTTTTTGTGTGGGCACCGATTTGCAGGTTTTCATGGATGGTCATGCGACCAAAGATGCCTCGACCTTCCGGCACCATGGTCAATCCCATGGCATTGCGTTGGTGACTGGCTTGGGTTTGCAGGTCCACACCGCTGAATGTCAGCCCGCCCTGACATTTCACCCAGCCCATGACAGCATTGAGCGTACTGGATTTTCCCGCACCGTTGGATCCGATCAGGGCCACGGTTTCTCCTGCGGACAACGACAGGCTCAATTTGCGAACCGCGTGAATCCCACCATAGTGAATGTCGAGATTTGCAATTTGCAGCAAAGCTTCAGACATGGCCGGGCTCCGTATTTGTGGAGTTGGCGCTTGAACCCAGGTAGGCCTGTATGACCGCTGGGTTACGCTGCACTTCGCCCGGGCTGCCTTGTGCAATAACCTTGCCGTAGTCCAGCACTGTCAGTGCGTCACACAAGCCCATCACCAGTTTTACATCATGTTCAATGAGCAAAATGGTGGTTCCTTGATGTTTGATGGCTTGCAGCAGGTCGCGCAAGGCCAGTTTTTCGGTGGCATTCATACCGGCGGCAGGCTCGTCCAAGGCCAGTAACAAAGGCTCTGTGGCCAAGGCGCGGGCAATTTCCAAGCGACGCTGGTCGCCATAGGACAGGGTGTTGGCTGTTTGCCTTGACTTGCTTGCCAAGCCAACGAAGTTCAGCAGATCCAAGGCTTTTTCTTGGATGGCCGCTTCTTCAGCCCGTTGTTGTCGGGTTCGAAAAATTGCGCCAAAGGCGCCTTGCCGGGTGCGGACATGACGTCCAACCATCACATTTTCCAAGGCTGTCATTGCACCAAACAAGCGGATATTTTGAAATGTGCGGGCAATGCCGAGTTCAGCAACACGGGTTGGATTGTCTGGTTTGAACGAAACACCGTTGAGGCTGAATTCACCGCTATCGGGTTGATACAAGCCGGTGATGACGTTGAACAAGCTCGTTTTACCGGCACCGTTGGGGCCGATCAAGCCGTAAATACTGTGGCCGGGCAGGCTGAGTTCTATTTTGTCGAGTGCCTGCAGCCCGCCGAATCGCTTGCTGACCCCGCTGATGTGCAGCAAAGGGGGGTTCATTGGGCAGCCTCGCGTTTTGGAGTGGGCCAAAGTCCTGCTGGTTTGAAACGCATCACGGCGACCATGGCCACGCCATAAATCAGGGAGCGAATGATTTCAGCATCCATCAGCACCTTACCGAACAATGATTGCTGCAAGGGAATGACCACAGCGCGCAGCAGCTCAGGAAAACCCGACAGAAGCAGGGCGCCTAGAATGACACCGGGGATGTGCCCCATGCCGCCGAGCACCACCATTGACAAAATCACCAGAGATTCCATCAGGCCGAATGATTCCGGACTGACAAAACCCTGCGACGCAGCAAACAGTGCCCCTGCAATACCGCCGAAACTCGCGCCCATGGCGAACGCCATGAGTTTGACGTTGCGGGTGTTGATGCCCATGGCTTTTGCAGCGATCTCGTCTTCCCGTATGGCCATCCAGGCCCTGCCCAAGCGCGAGTTTTGAAGTCTGAAACTCACCAGAACGATCAGAATGACCAGCAATGCAAACAGGTAGTAATAAAGGTGGGTGGACGTCAATGTGACCGGGCCCACGACCCAGCCTTTGGCGAAGTCGATGCCAGCCAGTCGAACTGGGTCCACCATGTTGATGCCTTGGGGGCCGTTGGTGATGTTGTAAGGGGCGTTCAGGTTGTTCATGAAGATGCGAATGATTTCCCCAAAGCCGAGTGTCACGATGGCGAGGTAGTCCCCCCGCAATTTCAGGGTGGGTGCACCCAGTAAAGCGCCAAAAATACCGGCTACCAAGGCTGCAATGACCAAGGCTGCGAGAATCGGAATATGTAGACCCGATGGAAAAAGCGCTGCAATAGCCGGGAATTGCTCGGTGAGGTGTGGAGAGGCCAGCAGGGCGTAGAGGTAGGCACCCAGTGCGTAGAAGGCGATGTAACCGAGGTCGAGCAAACCGGCAAAGCCCACTACGATGTTTAAACCCAAACTCAGCATGACATAGAGCAGTGCGAAGTTCAGTATGCGCAGCCAGGACGCTCCACCCCAGCTCAGCACCCATGGCAACGCTACAACAGCAATCATCAGCAAGGTCAGGCCCAGCGTGCGCTTGCTGTTGTGTGATGCGGAAGGCCCGCTGGAGGGTGCAGGCATCATGAGCGCTCTGCCACGCGTTCGCCCAGCAACCCGGAGGGTCGCAGCGTCAGCACGGTGATCAGCACCACGAATGCGAAAACATCCTGGTAATTCGAGCCGAAGAAGCCACCTGTTATCTCGCTGATATAGCCAGCCCCCAGGCTTTCTACAATGCCGAGCACCAACCCTCCCAGCATGGCCCCGTAAAGGTTGCCGATACCGCCTAGAACAGCGGCTGTGAAGGCCTTCAGACCTGGAATGAAACCCATGTAGAAATGAGCCACCGAATAATTGGCTGCCACCATGGCACCCGCCACGGCGGCCAAAGCTGCTCCCAGCATGAATGTCAGTGCGATAACCCGGTTGTGGTCTATGCCCATCAGGTTGGCGACCTTGGGGTTTTCTGCGGTTGCCCGCATGGCCCGGCCCAGACCTGTGTGATTGATGAGCAGTGTCAGCAGACACATCAATGCGCAGGCGCCGGCAACGATGCACAGTTGAACATGTGTGGCTGTTACAGTGCGGGGTTCTGTTTCATCCGCCAAGGGTGAAAAACTGAGCAGTGTGATGGGGTCTGACGAAAGCGTGTTGGGAAAAACTTGATAATTCCTTCCCCAGATCAGCATGGCGGCAGTCTGCAAAATGACAGAGATGCCGATGGCCGTGATCAACGGGGCCAGTTTGGGTGCGTTTCGCAGGGGGCGGTAAGCCATGCGTTCCATCCCATAAGAAACCGCCATGCAAACGGGAATGGCGGCGGCTATGCCTGAGAGCAACAACCAGACACCGCCCAATTCCGGGAAGAGTGCTTTTAAGGCCGAGCAGGCGGAGTATGTCACCATGGCGCCGATCATCATCACATCGCCGTGCGCGAAGTTGATCAACCCCAAAATTCCATAGACCATGGTGTAACCCAAAGCCACCAAGGCGTAAACGCTGCCCAGCGTTACGCCATTGATGATCTGCTGCAAAAAAATATCCATCAGACCTTCTGATCAGGCGTGCACTTCGCGGAAGATGTTCAGCGCTGCCGTGCGTATTTCACCTGCGAAAGCCTGCATACGCGCTTCAAATTCCTCGGTATTCAAGGCTTCCAATGTTTTATTCAGGCTTTCCTGACCATCTTCGGTGCCAAACAAACGAATGGGTTCAAACAGGCCGGGTTTTGCTGCCAACAACTCATGCCATTGCTCGTAGTAGTCTGCCATGGCAATCATGTAGCCTATGCACCATTCATCCAGCGCTGGCACTTCACCGTCTTCATCTTGGTAGAAAAATACGGGTTCATAGTCTTCGGATTGGGCTTTGAGGGCGACTTCAAGCGCTGCGGCATGCCTTGCGATCAAACCGTACATCTGGTCGCTTTGCGCCTGACTGTCGAAGCTGGGCTGCTCTTCTGCGGCCTCAGTGTCCCAAACCCAATTGATCCACTCTTCGGCTTCCGGCCGGGTGGGGCAGGACAGAATGCAGGTGAGGAATCCGTCCAGTGTTGAGACATCCATACAGGCGTCTGGTGTGTTGTCAGACATGAGGAACTCTTCGAGTTCTGCCAGTTCATCTGCATTCAGGCCCTGGGGGGCCGCGGTATCGCTCATGCTTTCGCCTTTGGAAGTTTGCTGCTGATAAATTTCCAAACCGAGCGGATTTCCTTGGCGGAAATGCCGCTTGCTTTGGTTTCTACGACGGTTCGTCCTTGGCCCATGGCCAAGACATAATCGGTGCGTTCATGCACGTTGACCGGGGCCAAGGGTGCAAAGCGTTTGAGTTCATCTGCCACGGCATCCGCAATTTTTGATCGCGACGAGACGCCGTTCAACACCCACACCATGTTGGTCTGCGCGTGTTGGGCTGCTTTCATGGTGGTTCCAATGGCATGAATGTCCAACGGACTGGCGCGGGTGGGCACAACAACCAAATCGGCCTTGCCCATTAATTTGTTGATCCAGGGTGTTTCTATGGGTGGGGTGTCCACGATCAACAATTCCACGCCTTCTTTTTTCAGGCGTGTCATGTGGGTGCTCAACTGTTCCGGTTCAATGGAGTCAAAACGCGGCGAGCCCGTGTTTCTCTGGGTTGTCCACCACGTGAGCGAGCCTTGAGGATCGAAATCCAGCAGGGCAACCTTGCCTGGGTTTGTTTGTTCCGCAACAACCGCCAAGTGTGCTGACAAGGTGGTTTTTCCGACGCCGCCTTTGCGGCTGGCAATGACTATGAGTTGCATCCAACACCTTTGCTTAGAAGATATCTGCGCATTGTAGGACAAGTCTGGAAAAGTCTCAGAATTTGCCGCTGTTTTTAGCGCAAGGCTGTTTAAAAACGAGCCGGTTAGGATTGCTGCGTTGCATCAAAAATGGCTGTTTCAAGTAAGTTTTTTTGATTAAAAGTCGCTTTTGTGTAGTTTCTACGCCGAATGGGTGATATGTTGCGGTGCGACATTAAAAGTAGTACTATTAATTTGTCTCCTCTGCCAACCTTCTTTTTTGGCAGATTTAGCCCAGGTCAGTTTGACCTGGGTTTTTTCTTTTCAACTGGCTCTTCTATCAGTTGTCTTACTTTTCAACAAACGCCCGTTCAAACACATAGTCGCCCGGCTCTCCAATCCCTGGGGACACAACAAAGCCCCTGGCGTCGAGCAGTGAGCGGATGTCTGCCAACATGCTTGGGCTACCGCAAATCATGGCCCTGTCGGTTTCCGGGTTCATGGGTGGCAAGCCGATATCCGCACAAAGTTTGTTGTTGTCAATCAAGTCGGTGATCCGGCCCTGATTTTTAAAGGCTTCCCGAGTCACTGTCGGGTAGTAGATCAGTTTTTCCTGTACTTCTTCACCGAAAAACTCATTGCTTGGTAAATCGTGCGTAATGTAGTCGCTGTAAGCGAGTTCGCTCACAAAGCGCACCCCGTGAACCAAAACGATTTTTTCGAATTTTTCATAGATGCTCGGGTCTTTGATAATGCTCATGAACGGAGCCAACCCCGTGCCTGTTCCGAACAGGAAAAGATTCTTGCCAGCTTTCAAATCGTCGAGAACCAGAGTGCCTGTGGGTTTCCTGCTGACCAAGACGGTGTCACCGACCTGTAAATGCTGTAGGCGCGAGGTGAGTTTTCCGTCCGGCACCTTGATGCTGAAAAACTCCAGGTTTTCTTCATAATTTGCGCTTGCAATGCTGTAGGCGCGCAGAAGGGGTCTACCGTCTACTTCCAGTCCGATCATCACGAAGTGGCCGCTGTGGAAGCGAAGGCCGGGATCTCGGGTGGTCTTGAAGCTGAAAAGGGTGTCGTTCCAGTGATGCACACTGGTGACGCGTTCTTGAATGAAAGATGACATACGGAGGAGCAGGAATGAACCAGACTAGGTTTTAACAAGCAATATTTTATAACGTTTTTGCATATAGAACTGTATTTTTTAGTTATTAGCTTATTTGCAAAAACTGATAAATACCGT